>CALXIG010000186.1 GCA_944388305.1 uncultured Clostridia bacterium | reverse complement strand
TCGGCGAGGAGGCGGGAGGCGCGGCTGGCGCAGTCAAACTGCCGCATGTTGGCCAAAACGGCGCTCGACGCCTCAGCGTCAGTCAGAGAAAGCAGGCGCGCAACCGCCTCGGAGAGGGCCTCCAGGCCCTGATTTTCGCGGGCGGAGATCTCTACCACCTCGGAAAAATCCAGGCGCAGCTCTTCCACTTCCAGGCGGGGCGGGAGATCGGACTTGTTGCAGACCGCGATGGCGGGCAGTCCTTTAAGGCGGCCGATAAGGGCGCGGTCGTCGCCGGAAAGCGGGGAGGAGCTGTCAAAGACGGCGAGGATGAGCTGGGCCGACTCCAGCCGCTCCAGCGCAAGGCTGACACCCGCCTGCTCGACGAGGTCGTCCGTCTCGCGAATGCCGGCCGTGTCCGCCAGGCGGAGGACCACGCCGCCCAGCGTGACCGTCTCCTCGACGATGTCGCGGGTGGTGCCGGGAATTTCGGTGACGATGCTTTTGCGCTCTCCGGCCAGGAGATTCATGAGGGTGGATTTTCCGACGTTGGGCTTGCCGAGAATAACCGTTTCGATGCCCTCGCGAATCATTTTGCCCTGGTCAAAGCGGGAAATCAGCCCGTCGAGTTCGGCGCGGGCAGCGTCGAGGTCCCGTCGGAGGGAGTCCGACTCCACGGGGTCGATCTCCTCTTCGGGATAGTCGAGATAGGCGGAGATATGGGCCTGAGCGGCGAGGAGACGGTCGGTGACCGCGCGGATTTTGCGGTACAGTTCCCCCCGCATCGCGCCGCGTGCGCTGCGGAGGCTCTGCTCGCCGCCGGCCTGGATGAGGTCGGCGACCGCCTCCGCCTCGGTGAGGGAGAGCTTGCCGTTTAAAAAAGCGCGGCGGGTAAACTCGCCGGGACCGGCGAGGGCGACGCCCTGCTTCAGAATCAGGGTGAGGATGCGGCGGGTGACATAGAGTCCGCCGTGGCAGGTAATCTCGACCACATCCTCGCCGGTGTAGCTTTTGGGCGCGTGAAAGACGGTGGCGATGACGTCGTCGACCGTCTCCTCCCCGTCACAGATCTCCCCATACACCGCGGTGTAGCCGCGGCGGGCGGAGAGGGGCAGGCCGGCGGAGCGGAAGATGCGGTCGGCCGCGGAAAAGGCATCAGGGCCGGAGATGCGCAGCAGGCTGATGCCGCCGACGGCGTTGGGGGTAGAAATTGCGGCGATCGTTCGAGACAAGGCAGACATCCTTTCTGTGTGAGAAAGCCTCCCCGCCGGGCGACGGGCGGAGAGGCATGGAATTTATAATTCGATTTTGGAGTAGAGCTTGATGTTGTCGTCCAGCACGGTTTTCTCCGTTTTGGGCGGATGGTCCGTGGGCTTTTCCTGAGGAAGGGATGCGGTTTCCGGCTCGCGCTGTTCGCGGGGCTCGCGGGGTCCGCGGGGCGGCCTTCCGCCCCGGCCGGAACGGCGGGAGGAAGCGCCATCGCGGCGGGGAGCGGCGGGCTTCCCGGCGGGTTTGATGACGACCTTGCGGTTCGGCTCTTCCCCGGTGGATTTGGAGTAAACGCCTTCGATTTCAGTGACGACGGCGTGGATGATGCGGCGCTCATAGGGGTTCATCGGCTCGAGCGCAACCGGACGGCCGGTCTTGAGGGCCTTGCGCGCCATGCGCTGAGCGAGCGCGCGGAGGGTCTCCTCCCGCTTCTCGCGGTAATTGCCGGCGTTGATGGTGAAGCGGACGTAATCGCCCTCGCTGCGGTTGGCGGCCAGGGAGACGAGGTACTGGACGGCGTCGAGCGTCTCGCCGCGCTTGCCGATCACGGTGCCGATATCGCCGCCTTCCAGATGGATGAGGACGGTGCGGTTTTCCGCGGGCTCCATGCGCAGCTCAATGCCGGTGACGCCCATTTTTTCAAAAATGGCGGTGAGATATTCGCGGGCAATCTCCATCTTGGGCTGAAGCTGCTCGAGGGGAATTTCCTCCCGCGCGGGGGCGGCCGGTTTCACCTCCGGCTTCTCGACAGCTTTCTCAGCCGCCGGCTTTTCAACTGCGGGTTTTTCGGCGGCTTTTTCAGCAGCGGGCTTTTCCGCCGGTTTTTCCGGTTTGGCGGGGGCCTCCGCTTTGGGCTTCGGGGCGGGGGCGGCGGCGGGCCGTTCAGGCTGCTGCTTTCTGGGGGCGGGCTTCCTCGCGGGCTTTTTCAGCTCCTCCTCGCCGGCGACGGTCACCCGGACCTCCGCAGCCACCTTTCCGAGGCCGAGGAATCCCTTCTTGGGGAAACGGAGGATCTCGGGGGTCACGTCTTCGACGGAAACGCCCAGTTCCTTACAGGCATTTTCAATGGCTTCTTCCACCGTGGCGCCGGTGGCTGTAAACTGTCGACTCATAGTATGCCTCCATTTTCCGAACGCGGATCACATCAGATCCTTATCGGTTACTTCAATATACTCTTCCCCGTACTTTTCCGCATCCCGCTTTCTGGCTTCCGCGAGGCGGCGGCGGTTGCGTTCCTTCGAGGTGAGGTATTCCGCCTCGGGGTCGCGCTCCGGCTCATCGGGATTCTCGAGCTTTTTCCCCTCGATCCGGGCCTCGCGCTCCTTGCGGCGCTTTTCTCTGCGCTCCTCCTCGGTCATATCCTCCTCGTCCAGCTCCTCGCCTTTTGCGAGTTTCCGGCGGCGGCGTTTTTCCCGTTCAATCCGCTTCTTTTCCTCTGCCTCCCGGAGTTCCTTCTCGTATTCAGCCTTGTATTTGGCGGGGTTGTACATCTTATTCAGGATGATGCTTTGCAGCATGGCGAGGATGTTGGAGATAATCCAGTAGATGCCGACGCCGACCGGGACGGAGAAGGTGATCCACAGCGAGAAGAGCGGCATTCCGTACATCATGCCCTTCATCATGCAGCCGCTCTGCTGGGTCTGCTGCGAGGCGGAGGGATTCAGCCGCATCGAGACGATCGAGGTGAGCAGGGAGGTCAGGCCGGACAGGATCGGGATGATGAGCAGCCAGTTGAAGGCGAAGCTCGGCACCAAGCCCAGGTCGAGTCCGAAGAGAGTGTAGTCAAAATTCTGAATCTTCTCGAGATACTGCGGGTCGATGCCGGAAAAGAGGTGGACCATCTCGGGATTCTGCACGGCGGAAACAATCGAAAGCTCCGCCTGATAGGTATTGAGATTCTGAACGGTCCCGGCGAGAATCTCGGTCATCTCGCTGATAACGTCCCGCGGGATGCGCAGGATGTGCCGCAGCGGCTTGTACACGACGTCGATAATACCAAACAGAATCGGGAACTGGATAAACAGCGGCAGACAGCCGCTCATGGGATTATATCCATGTTCCTCATAGAATTTCATCAATTCCTGCTGCTGTTTTTCCTTATTATTGGCGTACTTCTTCTGAATTTCGTTCATCTTCGGCGTAAAGACTGCCATTTTCGCCGAAGATTTCTGCTGCTTGATGGACAGCGGGAAGAGGGCCGCCTTGAGAAGGACGGTAAAGAGGATCAGACAGATGCCGTAGTTCCGAATCAGGGTATACAGCAGCCACATGATCCAGCCGAGCGGCGTGCCGAACAGCTCGTAAATAAAATTCATGAAAACGATCCTTTCTGACGAATGGTGGGCGGGGAGAGGTCGGTGCTTTATCAAAAACACGGGGAAACGGTATTCATTTTCCCATGCCGGTATTCTTCTTTTTGGAAGAGCTGGGAGAGCGCCACCTCGGGAGGCGGAAAGTCTCGGGAACGGGGTCGATCCCGCCCGCACAGAAGGGGTTGCAGCGCAAAATCCTCCAGATGCTCAAAATGCCGCCCTTCAGCGCGCCAAACCGTTCCAGAGCTTGCAGCGCGTAGGCGGAGCAGGTGGGATAAAAGCGGCAGCAGGGGGATTTCAGGCCGGAAAGATATTTCTGGTAAAATCGAACGAGGAAAATCAGGAGCCGCTTCATTCCCCTCCGTCCCTCCGTTTTGGAGGCCGGTTTTCACGAAGGGCCTTCAGGCTTCCCTTCATGGCGGCGGCGACCTGGTAGGATTTGGCGGTCAGAATGCGCTCCCGCGCGACAAAAACATAGTCGAAATTCTGGTCAAAGCGGGAAACTGTTTCCCGCACCGCGGCGCGGATGAGGCGTCTGGCGCGGCTGCGGCAGACGGCGTTGCCAATTTTTTTTGAAGTGGTGATTCCGTATCGAACGCCCTGACGGCGGTTCTTCACGCGGTAACAGATAAAATATGGAGCGGCCACGCTCTTTCCCTGGTGGTAGGCGCGCCGGAACTCCTTGTTGAGCTTGAGGGTTTCCGGAAAAACGGATGCGTTTTGTTCCTTATTCTCCATAGACAATCCCATTTCATGCGAAAACGGGCGGACCATACTGCCCGCCGGAAGGTTTTAAAACAGAGAGCCGAGAAAGCCCGCGCCCGGCAATGCGGACGGACAGGGCCTCCTCCGCTCCAATCATCCAAAAACTCAGTGGGAGAGTCTCGCTCTGCCTCTGTCACGTCTTCTCTTGAGGACCTTGCGGCCGTTGGCGGTTTTCATTCTCTGACGGAAGCCGTGGACTTTCTTTCTCTGCAGTTTCTTGGGCTGGTAGGTTCTTTTCATTACATTTCCCCTCCTTTTATCAAAACGAAGTATGCGGTTTTCGCCCCCTCTTGCCCGGACGCACCGGAAGAAAAACGGGGATGGCGCGGCCTCAAAAAAAGCGAAAACCCTCAATATAGTAGTATAACGGATAGCAAAGGCTTTTGTCAACCATTTTCGCGAAAAAAATCCGGGCATTTTCGGGATTTTCCGGCGCCTTTTCCGTTTTCCTCCCCGGGCCGCCGGAATGCGGCGGCGTCCGACAAGATTTTTTCAACTTTATGGTGTGGAAAACTTGCGGAAAGAAAAAGTCTGTGCTATAATAAATTCAGCTATCAACATTTATCCACCCGGTTTTCACCGGGCGGCGTGAATTACATACCGGAAATTCACATCCTTCAGGCAGGCGCTTTTCCACATTGTAAAAGTTGCGCGTTCCGGTTCGATGTGTTTTTTCGTTGCCCAAAAACAGGAACGGCGCCTGTTTTTTCACATTTCTCCACATTTTTCAGTGGAAAACTCAGCCTGTCTCCACCCCGGAGGCGCATCTTACACCACATGGGAGGGAAGCTTCACATGCAGTCATTTTCAGATGTGTTAAATCTTGTGAAGGACTATTTTCTGGAAAAAGTTCGCAAAAATGAACTGACGGAAACCGCTTACCGCTGCTGGATCAAAAACATCGAGCCGGACCGTTTTGAGAACAACACCGCCTACCTGCTCGTATCCTCGCAGTTTTACCGCGGCATCCTCATTGACCAGTACATGAATCAGTTAAAGGAAGCCTTCGAAGCGGTCCTGGGGTTCCCGGTCCATGTGGAGATCAACTGCACCGGGGAGGAGGCGCCTCAGCCGGCGCAGCCCTTTGCGGAGCACGTCGCTCCGGAGACAGTCCCCGCGGAGTCCGCAGCCGGGACGCCGGCTTCCGGTCCGGAACCGCCGCACAGACAGCAGGTCTTTTCGGGCGGCAGCGCCTCAGACCTCTCCTTCTGGGACAAAAAGATGCAGGAATCCGGCATGACGGGCGATTACGCCTACACTTTCGAGACTTTTATTGTAGGGAGCAAGAACAAGTTCGCCTATTCCGCCTGCCAGTCGATCACCGACCCCAAAAACTTCCAGAACAAGCAGTACAACCCCCTCTTCATCTACGGGCCGAGCGGACTGGGCAAAACGCACCTGCTGATGGCCATCAAAAACGAGCTGCACAAAAAGGCGCCGCAGCTCAACGTCATCTACACCAGCTGCGAGACCTTTGTCAACGAGCTGATTATCGCCATCAAAAAGCAGAATACCGATGAATTCCACACCAAATACCGCAGCATGGCCGACTTTTTCCTCATCGACGACATCCAGTTCCTCTCCGGAAAGGAATCCTCCCAGGAGGAGTTCTTCCACACCTTCAACGAGCTTTACCAGGGCGGCAAGCAGATCGTCATCACCTCGGACAGGCCGCCCAAGGATATCAACATCCTCGAGGACCGGCTGAAAACCCGCTTTGAGTGGGGGCTGCTCGCCGACATCGGCGCGCCGGACTTCGAAACCCGGGTCGCCATCATCCAGCGCAAGGCCGAACTGCTGCACCTCGAGCTTTCCGACGACATCACAAACTTCATCGCCACCAAGCTCAAAACCAACATCCGGCAGCTCGAGGGCGCGGTCAACAAGATCAAGATGCACAAGCTCTACACCGGTTCCGAGCCGTCCCTGAGCATCGCCCAGACGGTCATCAACGAGATCCTCAACGACAACCAGCCCATGCCCATCACCATCGAACGGATCATCGACGAGGTCGCGCAGACCTACCGGGTCAACGCCGCCGACATCCGCTCCAATAAAAAGAACGCCCCCATCTCCCAGGCGCGGCAGATCGCCATCTACATCGCGCGGGAAATCACCCAGGCCACCATGAAGGAAATCGGCCAGGAGTTCGGCGGGCGGGACCACACCACCATCGTCTACACCCTCAAAAAGGTCGAAAACCTCATCAAAACCAACGCGCACGACCGCGGCATCATTGAGGATATCATCAAAAATATCCGGGACAAGTGAGCCCGCCGGGTAAACAGCGGGTAAAACGGAAAAAACGCGTTTTCCACATTTTGTGGAGGGACAAATGCCCGCGCTTCGCGGGGAAGCGGACGTCTCCACCGGCCTTCACAAAAAAGTTTTCCACCGAAAAATGTGGAAAAATGTGGAAAGAATTCCGCCGTTGTTTTTTCCACAAATCCGCCCACATTTTCTTCACTGCTCACTCACCGGTCTCCCCGGTTCCGGCGCCCGTTTTTTCCCTCTCCACATCTCCCCATTTTGTCCACAGAGGCAGGATGAACAACAAAACGGGCCCCGCGCGCGCTGCCGCCGGACACGGCGCGCGTTCTCCACATCTCCCCGCGCCTTACTACCACTATGATCTATATAGATCTATATTCTTATCTGTCTTTCTGTCTCCCGCCGCAGCTGCCGGCTGTTTCAGCGCGCCGCCGCAATTATACGGAGCGTAAAAGCGCGTCCTGTAACAGCTGCGCACCATCGGAAGATTTGTACACTTTTGGAATAGGAGGCTCTTATGAAATTTCACTGCGATAAGGCAACCCTCTGCGAGGCGGTCAACCATGTCGCCCCCGCGGTATCGGCGAAATCTACCGTGATGTCGCTGGAATGCGTGCTTCTCCGGTGCCGGGGCGGCCGCCTGTCGGTCATCGGGTACAACCTGGAGCTCGGGATCACCAAAGAGATCGAGGTCAATTCCGGCGAGCCGGGAGAGATCCTGCTCAATGCCCGGCTGTTCGGCGAGATTCTCAACCGGATGCCGGACGGCGTGCTCTCGGTTTCCAGCGACGAAAAACTGCTGACCGTCATTCAGTGCGGCGGCGTGCAGTTCACGATTCTGGGCATGAGCGCCGAGGAATACCCGGAGATCCCGCTGGTGAGCGAGGAACACTCCTTCCGGCTGCCGGCAGACACGCTGCGCAGCATGATCGGCCAGACTCTCTACGCGGTCTCCCAGGACGACAACACCCCCGTCCTCACCGGCACGCTGTTTGAAAAGAAAGGCGGATTTCTCCATCTGGTTTCGGTCGACGGCTGCCGGCTGGCGCTGCGGCGGGAACCGGTCGAAAAGGACGCAGAACGGGAAAAGGAGGACTTCCGCTTCATCGTCCCGGGCAGAACCCTCTCGGAGCTGCTCAAGCTGACCAGCCGCTACGCGGGCGGCGACGAGGAGATCCTCGTCAAGGCCGGGAGCCGGCACATCGTCTTCGAGTGCGGCGGCTACCAGATGATCTCGCGGCTGCTGGAGGGGAACTTCATCGACTACAACGCCGCCATCCCGCGGGAACACCGGACGCGGCTGACCGTTTCCACCCGGCTTTTCACCGAGAGCATCAACCGCGCGTCCATCATCATCAGCGAGAAGATCAAAAATCCGGTCAAGGCGGTGTTCCAGAACGGAACCGCCTCCATTTCCTGCGAAACGCCGGTGGGCAAGGTGAACGACAGCTTCCCCGTGGCGCTGGAAGGGGACCCGGTCCGGATCGGCTTTAACAACAAGTACATGACCGACGCGCTCAAGGCGAGCGAGCTCGACGAGCTGACCGTCGAGATCAACACGCCCTTTTCCCCCATTAAACTGCTGCCCAAGGAGGGGGACAGCTTTGTCTTCCTCGTCATGCCCATGAGGTTGAAAGATGATCACGAAGCACATTAAAATCAAGACCGGCTTTATCCGGATGGACCAGTTTCTCAAATTCGCGGGAGTCGCGGAAACCGGCGGCCATGCCAAACAGATGATCAAAGAGGGGATCGTCCTCTTAAACGGGGAAGCCTGCACCCAGCGGGGCAAAAAGCTCTATCCCGGAGATCAGGTGACGGTGGAAAACCACCTGCTTCTGGTCGACTGAGGCGCGCGCATGATCGTGGAATCGCTCTCCCTGCGGGATTTCCGCAACATTGCGGAGGCGGACGTCGCCCCCTGTCCGGAAATCAACATCCTGCTCGGGGACAACGCGCAGGGAAAGACCAACCTCATCGAGGCGCTCTGGCTCTGCACCGGCAATCCGAGCTTCCGCGGCGCGCAGGAAAAGGCGATGGTCCGCTTCGGCGCAGCGGCCTTCGGACTGGCGCTCTCCTTCCGCGACCGGGAGCGGACACAGCAGATCCGGTACAATATGGACGGGCGGCGGCGGAAAATTACCCTGAACGGCGCGCCCGCGCACCGTCCCGATCTGGCGGGCGTCTTTTCGGCCGCGGTCTTCGACCCGGTCGGGATGAACATCGTGCTGGAAGGGCCGGCCGAGCGGCGGCGCTTTCTCGATACCGCCATCGCGCAGCTCAAGCCCGCCTACGCCAGGTACCTCGCGCAGTATCACGCCGTCGTGGAGCAGCGCAACGTCATCCTGCGGGACCCCGACCGCTACCGGCAGTTTGCCTCCACCTTCGACGTCTGGGATGACCAGCTCGCCCGGCTGGGCACCATTCTCTCCCTCTACCGGGCGGACTACGTCAAAAAGCTCACCCCGGTGGCGGCCGGTATTTACGGCGGTTTCACCGGATTTGCGGAGACCTTCTCCCTCTCCTACGAATCGACCGTCTTTCCGCCGGAGCGGGTTCTTTCCGTCTACTCCGACCAGCTCATCGAGGAATACCGGCGGGTGATGGAGGAGAGCCGGGAAACCGACCGCCGGATGCGCTGCACCACCCGGGGCATCCACCGGGACGACGCGGTGATGGAGATCAACGGCCTGCCGGTCCGGTCCTTCGGGTCGCGCGGGCAGCAGCGCAGCTGTGCGGTCGCCATGAAGCTCGGGGAGGCCCACCTCTATCGCCGGATTACCGGCGACGCGCCGGTCGTGCTGCTCGACGACGTGATGAGCGAACTGGACCAGAGCCGGCAGGATTATATTTTAAATCAGATTCGCGGTTTTCAGGTGCTGATTACCTGCTGCGATGTGTCCAATACTCTCCGCATGGAGAGCGGAAAAATTTTCCGCGTCCAGGGCGGGCGGTTCGCCGCGGTGTGAGGACGGTTTTGCGAACAATCTGCGTGTACGGAGGCTGCCATGTATCTCCATATCGGCAATGAACAGATTCTCAGAAAAGAAGACATCATCGGAATTTTTGATATTGAAAACGCCTCGGTCTCCAAATTCACCAAGGAATTTCTGAGGCGCTCCCAGCAGGAGGGGCAGGTCGTCAGCGTGACGAACGAGCTTCCGAAATCCATTATCGTCTGGGAAAAGCAGGGGGAGCGGCGGCTCTACCTGTCCCAGCTCGCGCCGGCGACGCTGCGCAAGCGCAGCAGCGTCCTCGGCTGACACCATTACCCGAAAACGGAGGAACCAAACTGTGAGCAATCAGCCTGTGAGTGGAAATCAATACGACGAAAGCCAGATTCAGGTGCTGGAGGGGCTGGAAGCGGTCCGCAAGCGCCCCGGCATGTATATCGGGTCGACCGGCCCCGCCGGCCTGCACCACCTGGTTTATGAGATTGTGGACAACGCCATTGACGAGGCAATGGCCGGCTTCTGCGACAAGATTCTGGTCGATATCCTCGAGGGAAACGTCATCCGGGTCGTCGACAACGGCCGCGGCATCCCGGTCGGCATCCACCCCAAAGAAGGCATCTCCGCGGCGACCGTTGCTTACACCATGCTCCACGCCGGCGGCAAGTTCGGCGGCGGCGGGTACAAGGTCTCCGGCGGCCTGCACGGCGTCGGCGCCTCGGTCGTCAACGCCCTGAGCGAGTGGCTCGAGCTCACCGTCGAGAACGGCGAGCACGTCTACTTCCAGCATTTTGAGCGCGGCCACTACAAGGAGGAGCTGAAGGTCATCGGCGACACCCGGAAAACCGGCACCACCGTCGTCTTCAAGCCGGACGCCGAGATTTTTGAGGACCCGGTTTTCAACTACGAGACGCTGCTGACCCGGCTGCGGGAGCAGGCTTTCCTGAACGCCGGGGTGCGCATTATCCTCACCGACTACCGCGACCCGGACAACATCGTGCAGGAGGATATGTGCTACGAGGGCGGCATCAAAAGCTTTGTCGCCTACCTGCTCGAGACGGCGGCCAAAAATCCCATCCACCCCCAGCCCATCTATCTCTGCCGGGAGGAGAACGGCTGCACCGCCGAGGTGGCCCTCCAGTACAGCGACAGCTATCACGAGGTGGTCAAATCCTTCGCAAACGACATCCACACCGTCGACGGCGGCACCCACGAGCTGGGCTTTAAAAACGCCCTCACCCGGGTGTTCAACGATTACGGCCGCCGCCGCAAGCTCTTAAAGGACAACGAGGAGAACCTCTCGGGCGACGACGTGCGGGAGGGGATTATCGCCATCGTCAGCGTCAAGCTCCCCGAATGCGAGTTCGAAGGGCAGACCAAGGGCAAGCTCGGCAACACCGAGGCGCGTCCGCTGGTGGAAAACATGGTGTTCGACGGGCTGGACACCTTTTTTGAGGAGAACCCCGGCGTCGCCAAGCTCATTTTTGAAAAGGCGCTCGGCGCCCAGCGCGCCCGCGAGGCCGCCCGCCGCGCGCGGGACCTCACCCGCCGCAAATCCGCGATGGATTCGGGCGGACTGCCCGGCAAGCTCGCCGACTGCACCTCCAAGGACACCTCTCAGACCGAGATCTATATCGTCGAGGGCGACTCGGCGGGCGGCTCTGCCAAAGAGGGCCGCGACCGCTCCTTTCAGGCCATTCTCCCCCTGTGGGGCAAGATGCTAAACGTCGAAAAGGCGCGGCTCGACAAGGTCTACAGCAACGAAAAGCTCATGCCGGTCGTCATGGCCCTGGGCTGCGGAATCGGCGAGGACCTGGACCTCTCCAAGCTGCGGTACGGCAAGGTTATCATCATGGCCGACGCCGACGTCGACGGCTCCCATATCCGCACCCTGCTTCTGACCTTCTTCTTCCGCCACATGCGGCCGCTGGTTGAACAGGGGCACATCTACTTCGCCCAGCCGCCCCTCTTCCGGGTCAGCCGCGGCAAGAAGTTCTACTACGCCTTCGACGAGAAGCAGCGCGACCGCTATATCGCCGAGCTCGCCGGGGAAAGCGGCGCCAAGGTCGACGTTCAGCGGTACAAGGGCCTCGGTGAGATGGACCCGCACCAGCTCTGGGAGACGACGATGGACCCCAGCAACCGCACCATTGTGCAGGTGGAGCTGGAGGACGCCGCCATCGCCGACCAGACCTTCACCATCCTGATGGGGGACAAGGTCGAACCGCGGCGGGAATTTATCGAACGGAACGCGCAGTACGCGGACAACCTGGACATCTGACCGCACAGCGGAAAAAGGAGAAGCAAATGGAAGAGAACAAGCGGGAAATTTCCGCGGAAAGCGCCCCTTCGGAGAACCCTGTTTCCGGGCCGGAGGAGGAAAAGGAGCGGCAGATCGTCCCCGGTCAGGGAATCAATACCGACAAATTCGACGTGTCGGAGCCCTGGCTCAACGGCAGGCGGGTCGACGACTCGGTGAAGGGGCTCGAGATCACCTACACCCTGCGGGGCGGCGAGGTGCGGGAAGCGCTCAAATATTTCCAGAAAAAGACGCTGTACCGCAAAAACGCCGTGTTTACCGTCATTCTGGCCGTCGTCGCCGTCTTTTACGCGCAGACGATTTTTACAAACCCCGATTACACCATGGGCTATATCATGCTGGTGCTGGCGCTGGCCGTCATCTGGTTTCTCTGGTTCATGCCGGCGCGGCACATCAAAGCGGCGGCGGAGGCGGCGGATTTAAACGGCGAGGAGCCTTACCGCCTCGAGATCTGCCCGCAGGGGCTGCTGATGCCGCAGGAAAACGGGCGCTACCTGGTCGGATTTGACCGGCCGGCGGTCCGGGCGGCCGAGCTGCCGGACCTGTACCTGATTATCGCGAGCAGAGAGAAGCTGTTCGCGCTGCCCAAGCGGTGCATCCCGCCCGCCGATCAGGAAAAGCTCGAGCAGATGCTCCGCGACGCGCTTGGCCCGCGCTATGAAAAGGCCGAAAACAGGCAATGAGTGACCGGCCGGGGCGCCCCGGCGAGGAGGAAGAACATTGGAACAGAACCATACCGAAAACAATCAGCACCCGAATGGGACGCAGGAGGCGCAGGGGACGACCATCCTCCGGCGGGATATCGACGAGGTCATGCGGAAGTCCTTGCTGGACTATCCGACGTCGGTCATCGTCTCCCGCGCGCTGCCCGACGTGCGGGACGGGCTGAAGCCGGTCCACCGCCGCATCGTCTACACCATGCACGAGGCGGGACTCACCCCGGACAAGCCCTTTAAGAAGTGCGCGACCACCGTCGGCGACGTGCTGGGCAAGTACCACCCCCACGGCGACGCCTCCGTCTACGACGCGCTGGTCCGGCTGGGGCAGGACTTTTCCCTCCGGTATCCGCTGGTCGACAAACACGGAAACTTCGGCACCATCGACGGCGACCCGCCCGCGGCTTACCGTTACACCGAGGCGCGTATGAGCAAAATCGCCCTCTACATGGTGGCCGACATCAACAAGGACACCATCGATTTTGACCCGAACTACGACGACTCTTTGAAGGAGCCGCGGGTGCTGCCGTCGCGGTTCCCGCAGCTTCTCGTCAACGGCTCGACCGGCATCGCGGTCGGCATGGCGACCAACATCCCGCCCCACAACCTCCGCGAGGTGATCGACGGCTGCACCGCCATGATCGAAAACCCGGACATCACCCTCGAAGGGCTGATGGAGCACATCAAGGGCCCGGATTTCCCGACCGGCGGCATCATCATGGGCCGCAGCGGCATCCGGGCGGCCTACGCGACCGGCCGCGGCAAGATCACCCTGCGCGCCCGCGCCAACATCGAGGAGGACAGCAAGGGACGCGCCTCCATCGTCGTCAGCGAGATCCCCTACATGATTAACAAAACCCGCATCCTCGAAAACGTCGCGGCACTCGTCAAGGACGGCCGCATCCCCGGCATCTCCTACATCCGCGACGAGTCCGACCGCGAGGGAATGCGGATCGTCTTCGAGCTCAAGCGCGACGCCATCCCGCAGGTGGTCTTAAACCAGCTCTTCTCCTACTCCTCCCTGCAGGAGACGGTCGGCGTCATCATGCTGGCGCTGGTCAACGGCCAGCCGAAGATCCTCACCCTGAAGGACATGCTCCGGCACTATCTGGATTTTCAGGCCGAGGTCATCACCCGCCGCACCCGTTTTGACCTGAACAAGGCGCTCGAGCGCGCCCACATCCTCGAAGGCCTGAAGCGGGCCGTCGATATCGTCGACGAGATCATCGCCACCATCCGCGCCTGTCGGGGCGGCTTGCCGGAGGCCAAAAAGGCCATTATGGAGAAATTCGGCTTCGACGACCCGCAGGCTTCCGCCATCGTCGCTTTCCGCCTGGGTCAGCTCGCCGGGCTGGAAATCCTCAAAATCGAGGAGGAACTGGACGGGCTGCACGCCCGCATCGCCGAAATGCGGGAGATTCTGGGCGATCATGAAAAGGTTATGGGAATCGTGGCGAAGGAGCTTCTGGAAATCAGGGAGAAATTCGGCGACGAGCGCCGCACCGACATCCAGTCGGTGTCCGGCGAGCTGGACATCGAGGACCTCATTCCGGTCGAGGACTGCGTCGTCACCCTCACCGAAAAAGGCTACGTCAAGCGCCAGCCGGCCGACGCCTACAAGATTCAGCGCCGCGGCGGACGGGGCATTTCCGGCATGAAGCAGAAGGAGGAGGACATCGTGCAGGAGATGTTCCTCTGCTCTTCCCACGACAGCGTTCTCTTCCTCACCACCAGGGGGCGGATGTTCAAGCTCAAATGCTACGAAATTCCGGAGGGCAGCCGCAGCTCCATCGGTTCTCACATCAATAACCTCCTGGCCCTCGAGCCGGAGGAGCAGATCAGCGCCATGATGAGCGTCTCCGCCTTTGACCCCGACAAGTACGTCGTGCTGGTCACCCGGCGCGGACTCATCAAGCGGACCCGGCTCAACGCCTACCGCAATATCCGCAAAAACGGCCTGAACGCCATCACCCTGAACGAGGACGACTCCCTCGTCTTTGCCCGGCTCACCGACGGGAGCTGCCATCTCCTGATCGCGACCCGGGGCGGCATGGCTATCCGCTTTGACGAAAACGACGTCCGCGAGATGTCCCGCACTGCGATGGGGGTCAAGGCCATCCGCCTCAAGGACGGCGACGAGGTCGTCGGCATGGCCCGCGTCCGGCAGGGGGCGGCCGTCATGACCGTCACCGACAAGGGCCTCGGGCGGCGCACGCCGGTCGACGATTACCCGGTGCAGAGCCGCAACGGCCTGGGTAAGATCAACTACAAGGTCAGCGACGAAAAAGGCTATGTCTGCGGCATCAAGGTGGTCTACGAGGACGATGACCTCATCCTCATCTCCAACGACGGCGTCATTATCCGCATCGCGGTGCAGGACGTCCGCCTGATGAGCCGCTACGCTTCCGGCGTGCGGGTCATGCGGCTGGGCGAGGACGACCGGGTGGTCACCTTTGTCCGCTCCGACCACGCCGACGGCGAGGAGACCGAAAAGGTCGAGGAGGAGGCCGGCGGCGACGAGAACGACGCCGAGGCCGAGGCGCTGGAAAAGGCGCTCGAGGCCGACGAGGCCGCTCTCCCCGACGAGGAGGAGCCCGAATCCCCCGCGGACGAGGAGGATTCGGACGGGGAATAACCCCTCATATTTGCGAAAAAACGCCCCGGAACGGTGCCAAAGCCGTCCCGGGGCGGGTTATTTTTTGGGTTTCTGTACAAAGGCTGCAAATTCATCTGTTTTTTCTCCAAAATATTCCGTTTGGTGTATTTATTGAATATTATAACACCGCATGGTGTATTCTGTCAATAGAAAGTCAGACAGGAGGGACTCCAATGCATTATCCGAGAATCAGAGATTTGCGGGAGGACGCGGACATGACGCAGCAGCAGGTTGCAGACGCGATTTTTCTGCACAAAACGACATATGTGCGGTATGAAAGCGGTGTGCGGGAAGTGCCGTTTCAGGTGGCAATTGCGCTGGCAAAATTTTATCATGTCAGTTTGGATTATCTGGCGGGGCTGACCA
>CALXIG010000185.1 GCA_944388305.1 uncultured Clostridia bacterium | reverse complement strand
GCTCCTCCGCCTGCTGGATGACCGAGGGGTCGGGGTAGTTGGTGGGGTTGTCGATCTCCACCACCTCCCCGTCAGTTTTGGTGATGCGGGAGACGACTGAGGGCGCGGTGGGGATGAGGTGGAGGTTGAATTCCCGTTCCAGCCGCTCTTCGATGATCTCCATGTGCAAAAGCCCCAGAAATCCGCAGCGGAACCCGAAGCCCAGCGCCACCGAGGTCTCCGGCTCAAAGGCGAGGGAGGCGTCGTTCAGCTGGAGCTTTTCCAGCGCCTCGCGCAGGTCGGGGTATTTCGCGCCGTCCGCCGGGTAGATGCCGCAGTAAACCATCGGGTTCACTTTGCGGTAACCGGGGAGCGGCCCGGCGGCAGGGTTGGCCGCGTCGGTCACGGTGTCGCCGACCCGGGTGTCGCCGATGTTTTTGATGGAGGCGGCGATATAGCCCACCTCGCCGGCCCTGAGTTCCTCACAGGGAACCAGGCTGGTCGCGCCCATATAGCCGATCTCCACCACGTCGAATTCCGCGCCGGTGGCCATCATGCGGATGCGGGAATTTTTGCGCAGGGTTCCCTCCTTCACCCGGATATAGACGATGACTCCCCGGTAGCTGTCGTAGTAGGAGTCGAAAATCAGGGCCTGCAGGGGAGCGTCCGGACTGCCGCCGGGCGCCGGAATGTCAGTGACGATGCGTTCGAGCACCTCGTGAATGTTTAAACCCTGTTTGGCGGAGATGCGCGGGGCGTCCATCGCGGGGATGCCGATTACTTCCTCGATCTCGCGGCAGACCCGCTCGGGGTCGGCGGCGGGGAGGTCGATCTTGTTGACCACCGGAAGCACCTCCAGGCCGTGGTCGACCGCGAGGTAGGTGTTGCCGAGCGTCTGCGCCTCGATGCCCTGGGAGGAATCCACCACCAGAATCGCGCCCTCACAGGCGGCGAGCGAGCGGGAAACCTCGTAGTTGAAGTCGACGTGGCCGGGGGTGTCGATGAGGTTGAATTCGTAGGTCTCGCCGTTGTCGGCGTCATAGGTCACTTTGACCGCCCGGGCCTTGATGGTGATGCCCCGCTCCCGCTCGATGTCCATATTGTCGAGGAGCTGGTCCTCCATGTCCCGGAGGGCGACGGCGCTCGTCTGCTCGAGGATGCGGTCGGCGAGGGTGGATTTCCCGTGGTCGATGTGGGCGATGATGCAAAAATTGCGGATATGGTCTTGCTGATAGGCCAAGTTCAGACACCTTCCGTTTCTGTTGATTTGGATTCCGGCCGCCTCATGCTCCGGGCGGTCCGTTCAAAGGCTGCCGCGTCCACCCGGTATTCTCCGTCGATGAGGAGAAAGGGCGCGTCCGCGGCGCGGCATTCGGCGAGAAGCCGGCGGTTGTCCCGCAGGAGAATCTCCGGCGTGCACCAGTTGTCGTCGATGCGGTGCTCGATGTCGCTCGCGTGGGCCTTGATTTCGGCGAAGTGCGCGCGGATGTAATCCTCGCTCAGAATCAGCCAGAGCGCGCGGATCTGCGCCTGCTGCTCCTCTGAAAAGTCCTCCGCGTAGTGACAGGGGATGTAGCACCCCTCGACAATGAGATTCTGCCCGTTTTCCAGGGCTGTTTTGATGATTTCCCGCACGACGTTCCAGAGATAGGGGGTCAGCTCGGCGTCCGGACTTTCGGGAGAGAGGTCCGCGACGCCGCTGCGGATGAGGCCCATCTTCAGATGGTCGATGGAGAGGTAGGGGATATGCCATGCTTCCAGCAGCTTCTGGGCGAGCAGCGTTTTGCCGCTGTGCGAGCCGCCGGCAATGAGATAGATCATGCGCGCTTCCGTCCTTTCGTCAGATTTCCACCAGGAAGGTCATAATGCCGGAGGGGGTCACGTCGATGACGCCGTAGGAGGCCCGGCCGTTTCGCGGGCAGGAGGGGCTGCCGGGATTCATGACGTAAATTCCTTCGTCGTAATGCGTTTCCCCGCGGTGGGTGTGCCCGTACAGGGCGATCCGGCAGCCGTTATTGCGCGCCTGCGCGGTGATTTCGTCCACGCTGCGGAAGGTGTAGCCGTGGCAGAGAAAAATCTTCACATCCTCCGCCAGCGTCACATGGGTGACAGGCCAGCGGCTGGCGAAGTCGCAGTTGCCCCGCACAGCCTCAAGGGGCAGGCCGGGGTAGAGCGCGAGCAGGTCGTCGATCTCCCGCGCGCCGTCCCCCAGGTGGAGGAAAAGGCCGGCCTCCCCGCGGTGCTTGTCGACAATGCGGCGGAGGGTGCGGAAGTCGCGGTGGGTGTCTGAAATCACGATGACGCGCATGGCAGTACTCCTTTGCATAAAATGATAGGCTGTATCATAAGTATAGGGTATCCCGGCTTTCCCGTCAATCCCTTTTGGAAATCCGGGCGCGGAATTCCGCAGAAAGGATGGTCATCCCGATGGATCTTCAAAATCCCAACCTGGCCAGGGTGCTCGGCATGGTGGGGCAAAAGCTCGGCGCCGACCCGCAGGCCCTCCGGAAGGATCTGGAGGCCGGAAAGTATGACGAGGTGTTCCGGAAAATGAACCCCCGCGAGGCGGCACGGCTCCAGCAGATTGTCAACAACCCCGCTCTCGCCCAGCAGCTGCTCAACACCCCGCAGGCGCAGCAGGTGCTCCGGGGCATCCTCGAGCAGGCAGACCGCAAAAAATAAGGGCGCTTGCCCGGAAAGGAGCGGGCGATGGACGATCTCACCGCAAAGGTACAGGAAATCCTCGGCAGCGAGGAGGGAATGCGCCAGCTGCAGGAAATGGCGAAGATGCTCGGCCTTTCCGGGGGCGGCGCAAATTCCCCCCCGGAAAGCGCGCCCGCTCCGGGCAGCTCCGGCCTGGAGGCGGTTCTCTCCGGGCTGACAGGCAGCTCCCGGCCCGCGGAGGAGGGCGTCCCTTTTTCCCCTGCCGATCTCGCGCGGCTCGGCAGCCTGATGCAGAGCGTCAAAGAAGACACGCCTGCCACCGCCCTGCTGAAAGCGCTCCGGCCCCTTTTGCGGGAGGAGCGGCAGAAAAAGGTCGATCAGGCGGTGCGCATGATGCGGCTGTTCTCCCTGCTCCCCCTTCTCCAGCAGAGCGGCATTCTGAACAGCCTGACCGGCGGGGAAAACAGCTGAGGGACAAGCAATTTCTCGAAAGGAAGGGATTGCCGGATGGCAGTATTGCAAAACAGCGGCTACTCGATCTCCGAGTTTTCCTCCATGCAGCAGGATGCGATCCAGCGGGTGCGGGAGATGCAGCGAAAAGCCAGGGAACGCCTGGAAGAGTCCAACCGCATGGCCGCCGCTGTCCCGCCGCCCGCGCCCGTCCGGCAGGCCGCGGCACCGCCGCCGCAGGCAGCCGGGCAGAGAAATCCGCCGGCTCTTCCCTTTCAGGGGCTGCTCGATTCTCTCGGGATGGACGGGGAGACCGCCCTCATTCTCATTCTGCTGCTTCTGCTGCTCAACGAGGGCGCCGACCGGATGGTCATTCTGGCCCTCGTCTACCTTCTGGTCGGCTGAGTTACGGCCGGAAAAATCCGGGCGCAGCGGTGGATACGGTGAATCTGGCCTGCGCAAAACCCGCCTCATAGAGGGCGCGGAGCCTGGCGGCATCCTTTTCAAACCGGCTGATTCCCACCGGGCGCACCGGCGCGATAATGACGGCCTTTCCCTCCTTCTCGAGCTGGAAGGCGCGGCGGCGGGCTTCGTTGTAGACCTGATGCCGCCGGTCCAGCGTGGCGGCCATCGCGGGATATCGGGCGTAAAGCCGCTTGTAGAGCCCCCGGAATTTCTCCGGGGATTTTTCATAGGTCCGGTCCTGAGTGAGGACGATCACCAGCCGCTCGCAGCCGTCGCGCAGCGCCTTTTCCAGCGGGATCGGGTCGGAAGTCCCACCATCCAGAAATTTCCGCCCGCGGAACTCCACAATGGGGGAAAAGACCGGGATCGCCGAGGAGGCGCGCAGGACGGTCGCGTCGTGGTCCATCGCCTCCATGCCGAAATAGGCGGGTTTTCCGGTCTGAACATCGGTGACGCCGGCGACAAACTCACAGGGGTTTTTCAGGAAGGTGTCGTAGTCAAAGGGGTCGAGGCGGTTGGGAATCTCGTCAAAAATAAAGTCCATGCCGAACATGGAACCGGTTCGCAGCAGGTTTTTGACCCCCAGATAGCGCCCGTCCCCCAGATAGGCCGTGTTAATCCGGTAGCTCCGCCCCCGCTGCTGCGAGAGGTAGGAGGAGGCGTGGCAGGCGCCCGCCGAAACACCGATACAGTAATCGAAGGTGATCCCCTCATCCATAAAATAATCGAGGACGCCGGCGGTAAAAAGCCCCCGCATTCCGCCGCCCTCCAGCACAAGTCCGCGCTTCATAGCTGCATTCATCCTTTCTCCATGCTGATTTCCGCCCAAATGGACGGGAGGTTTCCGCAGATTTCATGAATCATATTCATCATACACCGAAACCGCGCCCTTTGCAACCGAGAAAAATGACAGAAATATGAAAAAACAGGGATGGGCCGCAAAAGCTCATCCCTGCCGCAATTATGTTTACTTCATGTATTCCTGGAGCGACTTGACCCCGTCGATGCCCTGCTCGCGGACCGAGCGGATGCCCTGGACCGAAGCCTGCGCGGCGGCGATGGTGGTCATGTAGCAGATCCGGCCTTTGATGGCGGCCTTGCGGATGTAGCTGTCGTCAGAGGCAGACTGCTTGCCGACCGGAGTGTTGATGATGAGGTCGATTTTGCCCGCCTCGATCAGGTCGCCGATGTGAGGCGTACCCTCGCAGATCTTGTTGACCCGCTCGGCCTCGATGCCGTTTTGACGGAAAAGGTTGCAGGTGTTCTCGGTTGCGAGAATGTGGAAGCCCATTTCGCTGAAATCGCGGGCGATCTGGACTGCCTCGGCCTTGTCGCGGTCATTGACGCTGATGAGGACGGTGCCCTCCAGCGGCAGCCGCAGGCCGGTGGCCTCTTCGGCTTTATAGAACGCCTCGCCGAAATCGTGGGAGAGACCGAGCACCTCGCCGGTCGAGCGCATTTCCGGCCCGAGGACGGGGTCGACCTCCTGGAACATGTTGAAGGGCATGACCGCCTCCTTGACGCCGTAGTGGTGAATCGGCGGGTGGCGCAGGGCGGGGACAGGGGAGGGCCTGCCCTCAAGCTGGGCGATAATCACATCGGTGGCGGTGCGCACCATGTTAATGCCGTAGACCTTGGAGACAAGCGGCACCGTGCGGCTCGCGCGGGGATTGGCCTCGAGGACATAGACGACGCCGTCCTCAATGGCGTACTGCATGTTCATCAGGCCGCAGACGTGGAGGGAGGTGGCGATCTTGCGGGTGTAGTCCTCGATGGTGGCAATCTGGACCGGGGTCAGGGAAATCGGCGGCAGAACGCAGGCCGAGTCGCCGGAATGAACGCCCGCCAGCTCGACGTGCTGCATGACGCCGGGAACGAAGCAGTTGACGCCGTCGCAGATGGCGTCCGCCTCGGTTTCGATCGCATGGTGGAGGAAGCGGTCGATGAGGATGGGCCGGTCGGGGGTGACGCCAATGGCGCCGGCCATGTAAACCTTCATCTCATCCGCGTCGTGGACGATTTCCATGCCGCGGCCGCCCAGCACGTAGGAGGGACGCACCATCACGGGGTAACCGATCTCGTCGGCGACCTTCAAAGCGCCTTCAATGTCGGAAGAAATGCCGGCCTGCGGCATGGGGATGGACAGTTTCTCCATCATTTCGCGGAAGAGGTCGCGGTCCTCCGCGAGGTCGATGGACTCGGGGGAGGTGCCGAGGATCCGCGCGCCGGCCGCCTGAAGGGCGCGCGCGAGGTTCAAGGGGGTCTGGCCGCCGAACTGGGCGATAATGCCGACCGGCTTTTCCGCGCGGTAGATGCTCATTACGTCCTCGAAGGTGAGCGGCTCGAAATAGAGTTTGTCCGAGGTGTCGTAGTCGGTGGAGACCGTCTCGGGGTTGCAGTTGACCATAATGGTCTCATAACCCAGTTTGCGCAGCGCAAGGGCGCAGTGGACGCAGCAGTAGTCGAACTCGATGCCCTGACCGATGCGGTTGGGACCGCCGCCGAGGATCATGACCTTCCTGGGGTTCGACGTGACCGGCGCCGGATTGGCGGAGCCGTGATAGGTGGAGTAATAGTAGCCCTCGCCGGGGGTGCCGCTGACATGGACCTTGTCCCACTCCTCCACGATGCCGAGCGCCTCGCGGCGGGCCGCGACGTCGGTCTCGGCGCAGCCGAGCAGGCCGGCGAGGTAGCGGTCGGAGAAGCCGTCGAGCTTGGCGGCCTTCAACGCTTCATCGGAGAGGGTGTCCAGCGTGCAGGCGGAGAGCGCCGCCTCCTCCCGGGCCAGTGCGAGAATGTCGTTGAGGAATTCCTTCTTGATCTTGGTGAGATCGTAGATCTCGTCGACGGTGACGCCCTTCTTGAGGGCCTCGTAAATGATGAACTGCCGCTCGCTGGTGGGTTCGCGCAGCATGTCCCGCAGCTCCGCCGCGGAGAGGCGCTCGAATTTGCCCACGTGGCCGAGGCCGTACCGGCCGATTTCAAGGGAGCGGATGGCCTTCTGATAGGCCTCCTTGAAGGTGCGGCCGATGCTCATGACCTCGCCGACCGCCTTCATCTGGGTAGTGAGCTGGTCCTTGGCGCCTTTGAACTTTTCAAACGCCCATTTGGCGAACTTGATGACCACATAATCGCCGTCGGGGACGTAATTCGCGAGATTTCCGTACTTGCCGCAGGGGATCTCGTCCAGCGTGAGGCCGGCGGCAAGCTTGGCCGAAACCAGTGCAATGGGGAAGCCGGTCGCCTTGGAGGCGAGGGCGGAAGAACGGGAGGTGCGGGGGTTGATCTCGATGACCACAATGCGGTCGGTGACCGGGTCGTGGGCAAACTGAACGTTTGTGCCGCCGATGACGCCGACCGACTCAACGATGCGCCGGGCCTGCTCCTCGAGCCGGGCCTGAACCTCTTTGGAGATGGTGAGCATGGGGGCTGCGCAGAAGCTGTCGCCGGTGTGAACGCCCAGCGGGTCGATATTTTCGATGAAGCAGACGGTAATCATCTGGCCTTTGCTGTCGCGGACGATTTCCAGCTCCAGCTCCTCCCAGCCGAGGATGGACTCCTCGATGAGGACCTGCCCGACGATGGAAGCCTGAATGCCGCGGCTGACGATCACGTCCAGCTCCTCGGCGTTGTGGCAGAAGCCGCCGCCCGCGCCGCCCATGGTGAAGGCGGGCCGGACCACGACGGGATAGCCGAGCTCCTCGACAATCTTATGCGCATCCTCCAGCGAGTAGGCGGGGGCGCTGCGGGGCATGTCGATACCCAGCTTCTTCATGGCGTTCTTGAATTCGATGCGGTCCTCGCCGCGCTCGATGGCGTCGACCTTGACGCCGATGACCTTGACGCCGTACTCGTCGAGCACGCCGGCCTTCCACAGCTCCAGACAGAGATTCAGGCCGGACTGGCCGCCCAGGTTCGGCAAAACGGCGTCGGGGCGCTCCTTGCGGATGATTTCACTCACCCGCTCCACGTTCAGCGGTTCGATATAGGTGATGTCTGCGGTCTCGGGATCGGTCATAATCGTCGCGGGGTTGGAGTTGACCAGCACGATCTCATAACCGAGCTGCCGCAAAGCCTTGCACGCCTGCGTCCCGGAATAGTCGAACTCGCAGGCCTGCCCGATGATGATGGGGCCGGAACCGATAATCAGAATTTTGTGGATATCTTCCCTCTTTGGCATTGGCGCTCACCTTTCTTTGTGATTCTTCGGACCGGAAAACCGGAATACGGACGGCCCGGACGGCATACAGATAAACCATGACGGACAACTCCGTCACGGTTTTCATCTGAATCTCCTTAATCTACATCATTCCTATTTTACAACCCTCCCGGGCAAATTGCAAGGATATTTTTTGTTTTTTCCAGACTTTTCATGCTCTGCACAAAAAATTGAGCGCTTTGCGGCAAAAAGTGCGGGCCTTTTCCAGATTTCCCGCCGGCGCGCTTTTTTCGCTCTTCCACAAGATGTTGTGTCCGGCGAACGCGCGGTCTTTCCACACTTTCCACAGAGAAAATGTGGATAACTTTTCGGGAAAAGGCCGGTTTTTCCGCGGATTTTGCAGTTTTTTCCACTTTTCCATCAGTTCTTCTTTCCATCCACCGCGGTGGAGTGTGGATAACTGTGTGGAAAATGTGGAATTCCTGTAATTTCCATCGGATTTTTACATTTTGTAAAAACACACGGAGGGACAGGCCCGATTTTACAAGGATTTTTCATTTCCGGACGGACCTGACAATCTTCGCCATTTCTCCACAAACTTTCCCCCAGTTCTTCAAAAACGAAAAAAAGCGGCGGAATCCGTCCCGGACGTTCCACCGCTAAATATTGTGTTTCATTCGCCGAACCGGGAATTTCGCGCCGGGCGCGCGCCCACTTGCAAACTTCCGCAAAAAAGTGTATCATGATAAGGACGCCGTCCCGCCGCCCAGAAGCACCAGGTCGAGTTCCCGCCCTTTTTTGCGGGCATATTGGAGGGTGTAGCCGGTTCCGCCGGCACTGCCTTCCAGCCAGACTCCGATCACCCGGCTCGCGCGGTCCACCATGTAGCGGTCCCGCGCGAAGTAGCAGCCCTGGTAGTAGCGGGGGCTGAGGACGACCTCCTCGCTGCAGAAACGCCGCAGCCGCCGCCAGCGCATCCTCCATTCCCGCGGCCAGCCCTCTCCGTGATCCCGGAAGGGCAGAACAGCGACCAGCTTCAGCTCGGGAAATACCTCCTGAAGAGAGAGCACAATCTCCCCCGCCCAGATATCCGTCCCCTGCGCCATTCCGCAGAGGAAGGTGGTGTAGCCCTCGTCCACCGCCCGCAGGATGCGCTGCTGGAGCTGATGCCGCGCCTCGCTGAGGGCCGCCGGATCGCGCCCGCAGCCCTCCCAGAGCTTGTCGGGCCGGTGGCCGGTAAAGCAGGCGGTGGTTTCGAACTTCATACCGTTCCTCCTTCTCGGGTTTCTGAGGTCAGTATATCATGGAAATATGTCGGAATTGTGAAAGATTTCAGAAGAAATAAACATTTGTTTGAAAGGATGATCCCAGATGAATTTTTTCAAGCGGACCTGGGCCGAAATCGACCTGGACGCGCTCAGCGATAACACCCGGCAGATCCGCGCCCTTCTCCCCGCCGGCTGCGAAATGATGGCCGTCGTCAAGGCGGACGCCTACGGCCACGGCGACCGCGCCGTCTCGCTCGAGATGCAGCGCATGGGGGTGCGCTGGTTCGGCGTCTCCAACCTGGAGGAGGCTGTTTCGCTGCGGACGGCGGGCATTTCCGGCGAAATTCTGATCTTCGGCTTTACGCCGCCATCCTGCGCCCGGGAACTGGCCGCGCGCAACATCGTCCAGGCGGTCTTTGACCCCGACTACGCCCGCCAGCTCAACGCCGCGGCGGAATCGGCGGGCATTTCCGTCCGCGGACACCTCAAAATCGACACCGGCATGGGACGGATCGGGTTTTCCTGCGGGGAAATTGAGGAAGCTGCCGCAGCCTGCCGCCTGCCCGCCCTCCAAATCGAGGGCATCTTCTCCCACTTCTCCTCCTCGGACGATCCTTCGGAGGAGGGCATCGCCTACACCCGCGCCCAGCGGGAGCGCTTCGACCGGCTGACCGCCGGACTGGCGGCCCGCGGCATCTCCATTCCCTTCCGGCATTTGCAGAATTCGGCCGGCATTGTCAGTTATCCGGACGCCCGCTATGAGGCAGTGCGGGCGGGCATCATCCTCTACGGGCACCAGCTCGACTTTCTGCCTGGCCGTTCCATCAGCCTCAAGCCGGTTATGAGCCTGCGCTCCACCGTTGCGATGGTCAAGACGGTTCCGGCCGGTTCCTGCATCAGCTACTCCCGCACCTTCACCGCCCCCCGCGAGATGCGGGTCGCCACCGTTCCGGCCGGTTATGCGGACGGATACCTCCGCGCCTTTTCCAACCGGGCCGACGTCCTCATCCGCGGAAAACGCGCGCCGGTCATCGGCAACGTCTGTATGGACCAGCTGATGGTTGACGTGTCCGGCATTCCGGACGTTCGGGTCGACGACCTGGTGACGCTGGCCGGCCGGGATGGGGAGGAGGAGATCTCCTTCGCCGAGCTGGCCCGTATCGCGGGGACCATCCACTACGAGCTGCTCTGTCTGGTCGGCAAACGGGTGCCGCGGGTCTACCTGCGGGGTGGAAAGGTCGTCGAGGTCCGGGACCTCGCCAACCTCTACGAGGAGGAACGGCCGTGAATCTCTTTTCCCTGCCGGAGTCTTTTGGGCCGGAGGAGGACCTCGCCGTCCTCTGGGAGCGCCCCGGCGCGCGGGTGGAGCGCATCGTCTCGAGCGGACACTGCTCTCCGCCCGGCTTCTGGTACGATCAGGAGGATGATGAGTGGGTCGCCGTCCTGTCGGGGACGGGCGAGGTGGAGTTTGCCGGCGGGCGGAAGGTCCGCCTCGGCGCAGGGGACACCCTCCTCATCCCGGCCCATGCGCGCCACCGGGTCAGTTTCACCAGCGCGGCGCCGCCCTGCGTCTGGCTGTGCGTCTTTGTCTCCCCAAATCCGTAAAAGCGTGCGAAAAGGGGAACGGGCGGAAAAGAGGACGCTCAGCCGGGGCGCCTTTCGCCTGCAAGCCCGCTCTTCTATTGCCAATTTGCCAACACGCCGCATGAAGCTGCCCGTACAGCGCCGGTGCAAGCCGGACTGTACGGGCAATCTTTGCGCTTTCCGCTGTATTGTTTCCGGGACGCGCCCGCGAGACGCCTCTTCAACGCCCGCCCAGACACTGGGCGAATGCGTCGGGCAGGCGGGCGATGATGTCGGTCGCCGTCATGCAGTAGGGGGTGAGCGCTGCCGCCGCCGCGTCCCCCGCCGCCGCATGGAGGTAGACTGCCGCGAGCGCCGCCCGAACCGGGTCGCCGCACTGAGCGAGGAAGGAGGCGGTCATCCCGGCCAGCACGTCTCCGCTGCCCGCTTTCGCCATGCCGGAATTGCCGTTTCGGTTCATCCAGAGCCGCCCGTCCGGCGCGGCGATCACGGTGTTGGAGTCCTTCAGGACGAGCACCAGCCGGTGGGTCCGCGCGTACTCCGCCGCGAGGGCAAAACGGTCCGCCCTGATCTCCTCGACGCTTCTGCCGCAGAGACGGGAAAATTCCGCCATGTGCGGGGTCAGAATCAGCGGCCCGCGGGCGGTGTCCAGCATTTCCGGCGCACGCGACAGGCAGTTTAATCCGTCCGCATCGAGGACGAGCGGGGCGCCGCTTTGCAGAATTTCCCGCGTCACCGCCATTGTCCCCGCGCTGACCGCCATCCCGCAGCCGAGCAGGACGCTGTCCGAATTTTCCGCCTGCGCCCGAAGCGCCGGAGCGGCTTCAGCGGGAAAGGTCCCATCCGCCGCGAGGGCGACGGGGGCGTAGACCACTTCGGGAAGCCGGCTGCCGAAGAGGGGAACGGCCGCCTCCGGGATGGCGGAGGTCACCCGTCCCACCCCGCAGCGCATCGCCGCCATCGAGGCCATGAGGATGGCCCCGGTCATCCGCGCGCAGCCGCCGGCGGCCAGCATCCGCCCGTAGCTGCCCTTGTTGGAATCTTCGGTCCGCGGCGGAAGGCAGCGGACTGCCAGTTCCCGGTCCAGCAGGGTGGCTGCGCCCGGCGCGCGGGCGAGAATTTCCTCCCCGATGCCGATGTCCGCGACCCGCACCTCCCCGCAGAGCGGCGCTGAACGCTTGAGAAGGTGGGCGGGTTTCGCCGCGGCAAAGGAGATGGTCAGCTCCGCCCGGAAGGTGTCCGCGCTGCAATAGCCGTTGTCGCAGTTCATCCCGCTGGGGAGATCCAGCGCAGCGCGGAAGGCGCCGGAACGGTTGGCGGCGGCCATCCACCGCCGCGGCTCGCCGGTCAGCTCTCCGTGGAAACCGGTGCCGAAGCAGCCGTCGACGATGACCGCAGCCTCCCGGCAGAGGCGCTCACAGGCCGCGCCGTCCAGCGCAGCGGCGTCATATTCCTCCACCGGCAGCCCGGCGAGCCGGGCGCGGTTTTCTCCGGCGAGCGGAGAAAATTCCCGTCCGAGCAGGCAGACAACCTGCACGCGGCGCCCTCCCTGCGCCAGAGCGCGCGCCGCGACAAAGCCGTCTCCGGCGTTGTTGCCCCTGCCGCAGAGAATGAGCACCGGTCCTTCCGGCCGCACATCCCGCAGCATTCGCGCCGCAGATTGTCCCGCCTCCTCCATCAGCCCGGCATAGCTTGCGCCGGCCTTCACTGCCTCCGCTTCCGCCCATCTCATGGAAGCCGCCTGCAAAATCATCATGAAGGGAAACCTCCTTGTCCCAGGCCGTCACAACGGCGGCCGCGTATTCGTCGGTGTGGGTGAGGGAAAGAGCAAACGACAGCCCGCGCGCTGCCGCGATCCCGGCCGCCCGGCCGGACAGCAGCAGGCGGGGCGCGCCCATCCCGTCCCGCAGCACCGCGACCTCGGAGAGCGCAAATCCGCGCACACCGGTGCCCAGCGCCTTGGCAAACGCCTCCTTTGCCGCGAAATTTGCGGCTGCGGAGGGAGCGGGGTCCTTCTTCTGCTCCAGAAATTCCCGCTCAGAGGGCGAAAAAACCCTCGTCCGGAAACGAGGGTTTTGAAGGCTCCTGGCGATCCGGTCAATCCTGACCAGGTCGATTCCCGTATACAGCATTGCCGCCGGCCTTTCTGGGGATAAAGGTGCGCAGTCCGTCGAGCACCCTGTCGTTGGGGGTGAAGACGAGCAGAGTCTGCCCCAGGGTCGCATGGTTGAACACCGCGTAGAAATTGCCGGGGTCCTCGGGCGAAGTGCAGGCGTACACCCGGTTGGCAAAGGCTTTCTGAGACATCGCCTGGTGGTTGTAGGCGCCGAATTCCTCAAATTTTCTGGCGTTTGCGGTCAGCATCCGCTTGCGGCGGCGGCGGGCGATGATTTTGTCCACGTCCATTTCGCCGTTGGTGAGAATGTACTCGTATTCGACGCTCATCGAGGAGATGAGGTAGTATGCCCCGAACACCGCGCCGAAGCCGACAAGTGTCCCGATCATCGAAAAGGCGCCCAGAAGCGGCGTAAGGAAGAAGGATCCGATCAGGATTACCGCAGCCAGCAGGGCATACACGATTTTGAGCAGGAACTCCGTCCCGGTGGGTTTCTTTTTGACCATGTATTCGATAAATACATCCATTGTCCAATAACTCCTCTGCATCAGAATTTCGGCGAGGCTGCCGCCTCCCTTTTTATTAAGAATAGCATACCTGCCGGAAAATTGCAAGGAGGTGCGCTGTTTTTCATAGTAAGTTCACAGCTTGGTGAAAAAATTCCCGGCGGTCCTGCATAAAAACCGGCGTCAGGTCCAGACTCAGGGCAGAGAGGCGGCGTTTTGCCGCCGATCCCTTCCAGTTTTAGCCAAGAAAGGAACGATCATCATGAACATCACCGACATCAAAATCCGAAGGCTCCTCCAGGAGGGCCGCCTGCGCGCGGTCGTGTCCGTCACGCTGGACAATGAGCTTGCCATCCACGACATCAAGGTCATCGAAGGACCGGAGCGGCTGTTCGTCGCGATGCCCAGCCGCAAGGAGCTGAGCGGCGTCTTCCGCGACATCGTCCACCCGATCTCTCCGGCGGCGCGCTGGCAGTTTGAGCAGTCGGTTCTGGACGCCTACCGGCGGGAGCTGGCAGCCCACACCGCCGAGGAGACGCTGCACCCCTCGCTGACGGCCTCGCTGGGCGGCGAAAAATATTGGAGCGCACAGGGATAACGGCGGAAAATCCGGCCATACTATTCCTGCCGGAAGGGAAACACACAAAGGCGTTTGCATCCCGCCCGGCAGGGGAGCGTCCAACCGGCCCGCCGGGCGGACCCTCCTGAAAAGCCCTCTGTCCGGCTGCGGCGGAGGGCTTTTTTGCCGGCAGAGGGCCGCATATTCTCCCCCGGGCCGCATATACTGAAACCAGACGGCCTTTGCGCGGAACCAATCGGGAGGGATGAACATGAGAGGAAAAACAGCCGCCCTGCTCGCGGCATTTGGAATTGCGGCGGGCCTGCTCGCGGGCTGCGCCGGGGAGCGTCTCCCCGCCCCCGACGCGGAGACGGTATCTCAGGCGGTGGAGAAGCCCTTCGACGCGGTGGCCCGGATCAGAATGGGGAACATCGAGGCGACGGCCGACCTCAACAGGAGCGGGGACGGCGTCTTCTCCTTCACCTTCACCGCCCCGCAGACTCTGTCCGGCATGACCATCACAATGGACCGGGAGAACATCGGCCTCTCCTACCTGGGCCTGCACATCGAGGCAGACAGCGAGGACGTCCTGAACAGCGGCGTGACCCGGGCGATTGTTGCCGCCATCAACCGGGCGGCCGAACCGGACGGCATCACCGTCGGGATGGAGGGAACAGCGGTGACGGTGGATGGCGAAACGGAATCCGGCGCCTTCACCCTCACGCTCGACCAGCGAAACCAGTCCCTCCTGAACCTCTCCATTCCAAACCTGGACCTCGAATGCCGCTTCGGGGGAGGCGGCTGACCGGTCTTCCTCCAAAAACGGAAGGAAAGGGGGCTGCGGCGATGCAAAATGGAAAACCGCTCCGGTTCTGGATCCTGCTGATCACAGCCGGGGCCGCTGTACTCTGCCTGATTCAGCACCCCGCTCTGTTCTGGCGGGGACTCTGCCTGACCGGCGAGGCGCTTCGGCCGTTCGGGCTGGGACTTTGCATAGCCTTTCTCCTCAATGTGCCGCTCCGCTTTACCGAGGAGCGGCTTTTTGCGGGGAAAGCGGTCAAACGCGGCTGGACGCTGGCCTTCACCTGCCTGCTTGCCGCCGGCGTACTGGGCGTGCTGCTCTTTCTCATTCTGCCGCAGCTGCAAAAGAGCGGCGCGCTGCTGCTGGAACGCCTGCCCGGCTATCTGGAGGAGCTGCGCGGATGGGCGGAGGCGACGGCGGCGCAGCTGGGGCCGCGGGCGGAGGAACTGGTGGACAGGGCGGAAGCCGCCCTTGCGGAGTGGGCGGAATCCTCGGGCGGGTCGGGCGCCGAGATGGTGCGCTCCACCGTCGGCGCGGCGGCAGGCGTGTTTCGCGGGGCCGCCGACCTGCTGGCCGGACTGGTCTTCTCCCTCTATCTGCTGGCGCGCAAGGAACCGCTCTGTCTCACCTGCAAGCGGGTCCTCTTTGCCGTCCTGCCCCGAAAGGCGGCGGTGCGGCTCGCCGAAATCGGGAGGCTGACGGCCCAGACCTTCCGCCGGTTCGCCGCGGGGCAGCTCACCGAAGCCTGCCTGCTCGGCGCGATGTGCTTTTTGGGGATGGCGCTGTTCCGGATGCCCTACGCGCCGCTCATCTCTGCCATTGTGGGCGTCACCGCCCTCGTTCCCATCTTCGGGGCGGTGTTCGGCGCGGCGGCGGGCGCGCTCATCCTTCTGCTGGAGCGGCCTGCACTGGCACTCTGGTTTCTCGTCTTTCTCATTGTTCTCCAACAGCTGGAAAACAACTTTCTCTACCCCAAAATCGTGGGGGAATCCATCGGCCTTCCGGGGCTGTGGGTCCTGTTCGCGGTCACAGTGGGCGGCAGCCTGTTCGGCGCCGCCGGGATGCTCGCCGGCATTCCCCTCGCATCGGTCGCCTACACCCTGTTCCGGGAGTGGGTCGCCCGGCGCCTGCGGGAGCGCCGCCTCACCAGCCGGGAGATCGAGGAGGCGGGCACGCGCGACTGGGAGCAGCAGCCATGAGCCGGACAACCGTCCGCTACCCCGCCGCCAGGCAGAGCAGGGTGAGCAGAAGGGTGAAGTTGCCCGTCTCCCGCAGAAGCAGCAGCCCGCACGCCGCCAGCGCCGCAAAGCACAGCAGGTGGACGCCTTCCGCAATCCGCGCGGCCGGGCGCGGCGGCAGAAGCGCCTCCAGAAGAAGAGAAAACAGCTGCCCGCCGTCGAGCGGCGCAAGGGGCAGCAGGTTCAGGCCCGCCAGAAACAGATGGGCCGGCGCCGCCTGTCCCGGCAGCTCCCGGCCTGCCCCTCCGGCGAGCAGCAGTCCGGCTGCGAGGAGATTTGCCGCCGGACCGGCGGCCAGCACCAGCGCCTCTCTGACCGGGGAGAGCAGGCCGGGAGCAGGGACGATCCGCATCCCGCCCGCCTCCAGGTGGAGTTCCTGCGGGCGGGCGCCGCAGAAGGCACAGGCGGTCAGATGGCCGAGCTCGTGAATCAGACAGCAGAAAACGCCCCAGAGCGCCCAGTCGCTGCCGGTCAGCTGAATGAGCAGAAACAGAACGGCAAAAAAGCTGAAATGCAGCCGGACCGCCACTCCCGCCAGCCGGAACCCGGTCACGCCTCCCCCTCATACTGCTCAAAAAACGGCAGCTGCGCCGGATCGAGGTGGCGGCCGTCCAGCAGCACCTCAAAATGCAGGTGCGGGCCGGTGGTCTCCCCGGTCTGCCCGGAGAAGGCGATCCGTTCCCCGGCGCGCACCCGTTCCCCCTCCTTTGCCAGCAGCGCGCGGCAATGGGCATACAGCGTGCGAAAACCGTTCTGATGGTCCAGGAGGATGTAGTTGCCGTAGCTCTCCTGCCACCCTGAAAAAACGACCGTCCCGCCCAGCGCGGCCGCGACCGGCGTGCCCTCCGGAACGGCGATATCCGCGCCATAGTGAAAATCGAGCGCTCCGCTGACGGGGTGGCTGCGCCAGCCGAAGGGAGAGGTCAGCGTTCCCGCCTCAACCGGCGGCGTGAGCGGCGCCGTCATCAGATAGGGAGAAAAATCCGCCCCCTCGGGCGGAGGGAGCGGGCCAAAATCCGCGGCGCCCGCAAGGAGCAGCGCCGCAGGCAGAAGCGCACAGAGGGAAATCCGGAATTTCATGCCCAACACCTCGTTTCCCTTCAGTTTATGAAAAAAACGGCGGAAAAATGCCCCGGAGCACGCGCTCCGGGGCAAATGGCGCAAAAAACGGATTACCGGTACAGCGGGCCGTAGGCCTTGCAGGCGGCGTAATCGGCAGCCTGGGTATCGGCGGTGCCGAAGCTCGCCCAGGAATGCGGCCGGTAGACCTTTTCCACGGGGACGTTGTGCATCGTCACGGGGATGCGGAGCATGGAGGCCAGGGTGATGAGGTCCGCGCCGACATGGCCGTAAACAGTCACGCCGTGGTTGGCACCCCAGTTGGCCATCACGCTGTACACATCCTTGAACGCGCCTTCGCCGGTGAGGCGGGGAGCGAACCAGGTGGTGGGCCAGGTGGGATCGGTGCGCTTGTCGATGGTGTTGTGGATCTGGTCGGGCAGATCGGCGGTCCAGCCTTCGGCGATCTGGAGAACCGGGCCGACGCCCTGAACGATGTTGAAGCGCAGCATGGTCACAGGCATCTCGGCGCGGCAGCGGAAGTGGCTGGAGAATCCGCCCCCGCGGAAGTACTCGTAGTCCGCGCGGCACCAGTCGGTCGCAGCGAGGCAGGCGGCACGGTCGGCGTCGGTCATCTCCCAGAAAGGCTTCATACAGCCTTCGCCGTTTGCGTTTCTGCTGGCGCCGGAGCCGTCAAGGGCGGTCGCGCCGGAGTTGATGAGGTGGATAAAGCCGTTTTCGGCGACGCCGGTGGGCCTCATGCCGGTCACGCGCTCGCAGGCTTCGGGGCTCCAGTAGGTGCGCACGTCGTGGAAGCAGGGTGCGGAGCCGGAAATCAGAGTGCCCAGCAGCATGGAAATGCCGTTGCAGGTGTCATTCTCGGTGGCGAAGGGGGTGGGGGCCTTCGGGCCGTTCCAGTCGAAGGTGGAGGCGAGAATCGCCTCGGAGAAGTCGGCGTTGGGCAGCCAGTCGGTCCACTGGCGCTGGCCCTGGAACCCGCCGGCGATGGCATTGCGGCCAAGGGCCTCCTCATGCCAGCCCATCTCATCCAGCTTGGGATTTCCGTAGAGGATATCCCGCATGATGAGGGTCATCTTGACGATAAACTCCCAGTCCTTGTCGGGGGCGACCACCTTGGATTTGGTGATGACGGGGGGCAGGTTCTTGCCGGCGTTCTTGTCGAAGCCTTCCTTGCAGTTTTCCCTGACCCAGGCCAGGGCTTTCCGGTACTCTTCCTCATCGTAGATGCCGATGGTCATGCGGCGGAGGATCTCGACCTCGTCCACCCACTCGGCGCGGATGCCAAAGTATTTCTGGAGGACGTCGGCGTCGCAGAAGCTGCCGGCGATGCCCATGGCGATGGCGCCGATGTTGACATAGGCTTTATTCTTCATCCAGCCGACCGCGACGGCGCCACGGGCGAAACGGAGGATCTTTTCCGCGACGTCGGCGGGGATGGAACTGTCGGAGGCGTCCTGCACATCATGCCCGTAGATGGAGAAGGCGGGCAGGCCGCGCTGGGCGTGGGCGGCCAGAACGGCGGCCAGATAGACCGCGCCGGGGCGCTCGGTGCCATTGAAGCCCCAGACCGCCTTGATGGTGTTGGGGTCCATGTCAAAGGTTTCGGTACCATAGCACCAGCAGGGGGTGACCGAGAGGGTGGCCACCACGTTCTGGGTGGAGAACTGCTCCGCGACCTTCGCCGCCTCGGCGCCGCCGCCGATGGTGGTGCAGCCGATGACGCACTCGACGGGAGTGCCGTCCGGGTAGCGGAGGTTGTCATGGATGAGCCGGGCCGCGGCGTTGGCCATGTTCATGGTCTGGACTTCCAGAGATTCCCGGACGCCGCCCCACCGGCCGTCGATGACCGGGCGGATGCCGATTTTCGGTTTGTTCATACAGAAAACTCCTTTCGGGTTAATCGTTTTACACACTGTCAGAAAGACACCGGATTACGTTTATTGTAGCATGGCCGGGCGGGGTTGTCAACGGAATTTCCGGAAGATTTTCATAAAATTTCCGCGTTTTTATTCAGCTTCCTGAGAAATTCGCCGGTGCACCTCTGTCTACAGGCCGCAGGACGGGAAAAATCCTCCGACTCTACGGAGCGTGGGTGTACTTTTCCCGCCGGATATGCTATCATCATGGCAGGAAAGGAGGAAATCGGATGGATATCGTCAAAACCGGCCGGTTCATCGCAGAGGTTCGAAAGGAGCGCGGGCTGACCCAGCGGGAGCTGGCGGATGCGCTCTGCATCAGCGACAAGACCGTCTCGAAATGGGAGACGGGGCGCGGGCTCCCGGAGGTCTCGCTCATGCTCCCGCTCTGCGGGGCATTGGGCATCAGCGTCAACGACCTGCTGACGGGGGAACGGGTCACACCTTCTGATTACCAAAAGAAAGCGGAGGAAAATATGATGGATTTGATTCAGGAAAATGCAGAAAACAGAAAAAGGATGGCGCTCTCTGTCATCTGCGGCGCGATTACGGTGATTGCGGTCTGCGCCCTCACCGTCATCGCGGCCTGTCTCCCCATGCCGGCGGCGGCGCGGGTCGCGCTCATCGTATTCGCCATGGCTGTCGCGGCGGCCGGGATCGGGGCGGCGGCTGTGCTGGAGGTCAGAGCCGGCCACTATGAGTGCCCGCACTGCGGCGCGCTGTTTGTCCCGGCGATGGGCGACTATGTCAGGGGATACCACACCCTGACAAAGCGGAGGCTCCGCTGCCCGCACTGCGGCAAAACCGGGATGTGCCGCCACCGGATCACCCGGTAACCATGCCCGCCCCGTCCTGCGGGGCGGGTTTTTCCGGCCAAAAATTCTGCGCGCCCGGGTGCGCATCCGGGACAAAAGTTTGCGTTGCCAAACGCCGCAAATCTTGCTATAATAGCCTCAGAGCCTGTCCCCGGCAGCGGGAGACAGCCGCATTTTTGGAAAAAGGAGGGCCGCGCTGTGGCCACAATGAAGGATATCGCGGCGCGAAGCGGCGTTTCAGTCGCCACCGTCTCCAAGCACATCAACGGCATCCCGGTCAGCGCAGAAAACCGCCGCCGCATTGACCAGGCGGTCGCCGAGCTCGGCTATCAGGTCAATGCCGCCGCCCGCACCCTCAAGACCCGCCGCTCGATGACTATCGGCATTCTGCTTGACAGCCTGTCGAATCTGTTTTACACCGCGGTGATCTCGGAGGTGGAGGAACTGCTGCTCCGGCAGGGTTACACCGCTATTCTCTTCGAGACCAAAGACGCACCCGGACGGGAGGAACAGGGACTGGAGCTGTTTCGCTCCAAGGCGGTAGACGGCATCCTCTATTTTTCGAGTCACAGCAGTCCCGCTCTCATCCGCCGCTGCGCCGGGTACCGCATTCCGCTCGTCACCGTCGACTCCGTCGCCGAAGGGGTGCCGGACGCCGACTTTGTTGTCACCGAAAACGCGGCGGCCGCCTCGGGGGCAGCGCGTCTGCTGCTGGAAAAGGGGCATCGGGAGATCGGCGTCATTACCGGCGGCGCGCAGCATTTTTCGGCCGGCGAGCGGCTGCGCGGCTGCGCGGAAGCCCTGCGGGAAGCCGGCCTCCCCCTGCGGGAGGAGTGGCTGCTGCGGGACGAGTACACCATCGACGGCGGCTACCGCAGCGCGAAACGGCTGCTCGCGCTGTCCGCCCGGCCGACCGCCCTGCTCATCTGCAACTATTTCATGGCGCTGGGCGCGGTCATGGCCTTCAATGAGCGGAATGTCCGGATACCGGACGAGCTGTCCCTCCTCTCCTTCGATGACTTTGCCTGGATCAACGCCCTGCGCCCCCGGCTGACCACCGTCAGCCAGCAGACCGGCCGCATCGCCGGGGAGGCGGTCTCCTGCCTGCTCGCCCGCATCGGCGGCAGCGGCGGACCGGGGCAGGTCCGCCTCATCCCCACCACCCTGACCGAGCGGGATTCCATCCTCCCGCGCCTCATCCTGTAGAAAAGAGGTATCCTTCCATGCAGCTTGCATCCATCAAGACAAACTACAACCACACCATCTACGCCTCCTACATCGGATACATCACCCAGGCGATCATCGTCAACTTCGCCCCGCTGCTCTTTCTGACCTTTCAGACGGACTACGGCATTTCGCTCGACCGGATCGCGATGCTCATCACCTACAACTTCGCGGTCCAACTGCTGGTAGACCTGATCTCCGCCCACTATGTGGACAGAATCGGCTACCGGAAGGCCGTCGTCGCCGCCCACATCGCCTGCGTGGCGGGACTGGTCGGGCTGGCCGTTCTGCCGGATCTGCTGCCGAGCCCCTACCTCGGACTGCTCATCGCGGTCACATGCTATGCGCTGGGCGGCGGCATGATCGAGGTGGTGGTCAGCCCCATCGTCGAAGCCTGTCCCACCAGGAAAAAGGAGGCGGCCATGAGCCTGCTGCACTCCTTCTACTGCTGGGGGCATGTCTTTGTCGTCCTCTGTTCCACAGCTTTCTTTACCCTTGCAGGAATCGAAAACTGGCGGATTCTGGCGCTGGTCTGGGCGATTGTCCCCTTCTGCAACATCTTCTACTTTCTTCAGGTCCCCCTCGCGCCGCTGGTCGCGGAGGGGAAGCCTGAACCGGTCCGCTCCCTTTTCCGGAACAGGCTGTTCTGGATCTTCGCGCTGCTCATGATCTGCGCGGGCGCCTGCGAGCAGGGGATGAGCCAGTGGGCATCGGCCTTTGCCGAATCCGGGCTGGGCGTCTCCAAGACGGTCGGCGACCTGGCCGGTCCCTGCACCTTCGCCGTCTGCATGGGCCTCGCCCGCGCCGGCTACGGCAAATTCAGCGAACGGCTCCCGCTCCGGCACTTCATGCTGGCCTGCGGTCTTCTCTGCGTGACCGGCTACCTGCTCGCCTCGCTGACGGCTTCCCCGGCGCTGGGATTCGCCGGCTGCGCCCTCTGCGGCCTGTCGGTCGGCATCATGTGGCCCGGCACCTTCAGCATGGCGGCCAGAGAAATGCCCCGTGGCGGCACCGCGATGTTCGCCCTTCTGGCCCTGGGCGGCGACCTGGGCTGCTCGGTTGGCCCCGGACTGGTCGGCGTGGTCTCGGACCTGGCGGGCGGCAGCCTGAAAGCGGGGCTGCTGTCGGCCGTCATCTTCCCGCTGCTGCTGCTCGCCGGACTAGCGGCGCTACGGGCCGCGACCCGCTCCCGGCGGGTGCGCGCTCCACAGGCGGATTGAGCGTTCCGCCCATCAGAAAATTGAGGTGATCCGCATGAAAAAACTGCTGCTCTCCCTGTTTGTGTTCTGCTGCCTCGGCCTGTTCCCCGCCGCGGAGGCGTCCGCCGCCGCAGCCGGATGGGAGCTGCTGCCTGAAGGCTGGGTGTACCGCGAAGCGGACGGCGCACGCCGAACCGGCTGGCTCTCCTGGGAGGGGGACTGGTACTTTCTGGATGAAGACGGCGTCATGCAGACCGGCTGGATCTGGAGCGATCCGGACTGGTACTGGTGCGACGCCTCCGGACGGATGGCCCGCAACGCCAGGGTGGACGGCTGGTATCTCGGCAAAAACGGGGTGATGGCCGGACGCCAGGCTCCGCTCGATGAGGCGGACCTCGCCGCCATTGCCGGCGCCGCCCAATGGGAGGGACAGCCGGCCGGCCTGTACTTTGAGGATCTCGCCTCCGGGCAGCGCCTTCTCCTCGGCGGGGAGGACCGCTACTACCTTGCGAGCGTCCTCAAGGCGCCCTACTGCATGTGGATCTGCACCCTCGCCGACGCGGGAAAGGCCGATCTCTCCCAGACGATCCGCTACGATGCCTCCATGCGGCACGGCGGCGCCGGAATTGTAAAGGATTTCGCGGACGGAACGGAAATTTCCGTCGCCGGCCTGCTTGAATACGCCATCCGCTTCAGCGACAACACCGCCATCGACCTGCTGCTCACCCGCTTTCCCTTTGCGGATTTTAAGGAGTTCATCGTCAGGGAAGCCGGGATCTCCTGCCCGGAGGGGATGGAAACCTTCTCCCGCACGACGCTGCCCTTAAAGGACATTGCGGCCATGACCAGACGGGTCGCGGATTACCTTTATTCGGGCGCGCCGCACGCCGGAGACCTGCGGGAGGATCTGCTCTCCACCGATTACCGCTGCATTCTGGCGGAAAACAACGAGATTGCCCAGAAATACGGCTACTGGGAGGGCTGGTTCCACACGACCGCCCTCGTCTACGGCAAACGCCCCTACCTGCTCTGCATCTGCACCGCGCCCGGCTCCGGCGTGACCGACACCTCTGTCTTTTACCAGATCTACTACGCGGTGGAGATGGCGCTGCGGTGAACAGGGCGGCAGTTTTGGCCAATTCACCCACACCCTTTCCGCATTGCCCGATACAGGAGGAATCGAATGGTACGTTTTGCAACGGCAGAAGACGCGGAACAGCTGGAAATGCTCAACCAGGAGTTTAACGGACCGGGGGAGGCAGGGCCGGATCACATCCGGCGCTCCCTTCTGGAAAACCGGCAGGAAGCGGTCGTGGTAGACGAGGAAAACGGACGGCTGACCGGTTTTGCCTGCATCCAGTGGAAGCGTTCGTTCTGTTACAGCCGCCCCAGCCCGGAAATTACCGAGCTGTACGTCCGGCGGGAGTTCCGGCGGCGGGGAATCGCCCGGAAACTGCTCTCTTTCGCAGAAGCGCTCTGCCGCGGGGAGGGGTGTTCCCATCTGGAGCTTTTGACCGGAGAGGACAATTTCGCCGCCCGGGCGCTGTACCAGTCGCTGGGATACGCGCCGGACGGGGAGATCCACCTGTCGAAACCGGCAGAAAAATAAAGCCAGACCATTTTGAAAAAGGAGCTGATTTATATGCGCACAGAACCCATCCTGCTCGTTCCCGGGGCGGAGGTCCCCTCTCACACCGCTCAGATTCAGGAGGCGCTCGACCTCTGCCGGGACGCCGGCGGCGGCGAAGTGATTCTTTCCGCCGGGGAATGGCGGATTGCCTCCCTCCGGCTTTACAGCCGCACCACCCTCCGCCTGCGCTCCGGCGCAACGCTCCTCGCGAGCGCCGACTGGCGGGACTACACCGACTGGAAAGTTCCTTCCACCCTGGGTTAC
>CALXIG010000184.1 GCA_944388305.1 uncultured Clostridia bacterium | reverse complement strand
AAATCAGCAGCGGATATGGAAAATTTCACCTCGAAGGCGAGATGCTTTTGAATGAGTTTGATGACGAGCAGACCAGATGGCTCTATCACGGGCTGGCTTGCGCCGGAAAACGCGCGCTCCTGCTCTCCGCGAGTCTTCCCGGCGAGGATGAAATGGAGACCGCGCTGGAAGGCGCCGCTTTTCAGGTGATCCGCCGGGGTGGCTTTGCGGCCTCGGATTCCGGTGCGGAAAACCCCATGAAAAAGAAAACGCAGTACTTTATCCGGGCAGGCTCCCTGTTTGTCAACCGGTATGCCGGCGGTCTCTACGTTGTGAACCGGTATGGCTGCCATCCGGTTTACCGCTATGGAAAACCCTTGTTTTTGGGGGTGAATTTATGACAGCTTCCACCGGATTCCTGCAGATTTACGATCTGCGGTTGACCACTCTGGCTCCGCTTTTTATCGGTGACGGGAGGACGATTCTCAAAAAATCCTACCTGTACCACGGCAGGACTAACGAGGTTTCTCTTTTCGATGAGCAGAAATTTTTTGACCTGATTTATCGGAAAAATCTCGTGGACCAGTATGAAGCGTTTATGCTGGGCCGGATGGACAATCTCTTCACCTTTTTGACAAAGGACTGTCATCTGACGGAGGCGGACTGGAAATTTGCTGTGCGCGCCACTTTTGACGCCGGAGCGGCGTTGGACAGCCGGCACACCCTGACCGACCTCCACTGCTTTATTCGAAACGGGGCGGGACGTCTTTACGTCCCCGGGAGCAGCGTGAAGGGAGCGCTGCGCACTGTGCTGCTTCAGCAGATGATGAGCGGTGAGGGTCCGCACAACAGGCTGGACCCGCCTGCAAGAGGGGAAAAATTCGGCACCATTCCCGAGAAAAGATACCTGCACACCTTGAAGCTCAATCGCAGGCGGCCGGAGGACATGATCAACAGCGTGATGCGTGGACTCCTGGTTTCGGACAGCGGGCCGCTTCCGGACGAGGCTGTTGTGCTTGCGGATAAATGGGACTGTCAGGTGGATGGCACCCTGAAAAAAGTGCCTGTTTGCCGGGAGAGCATTCGGCCGGGGACAGAAATCCATTTTACGCTGACGCTGGACCAGAGCATTCTTCAGGGGAGCATTACCGGAGAAAGCCTGATGCAGGCGATCGACGGATTTGACGAGTACTACTGGGATACCTACCTCCGCCGGTTCGCAGAACCGGCGGAGGAGGCGAAGGTTTTTTACGAGAACTGTCTGTTTCTGGGCGGCGGAGCGGGCTTTTTCTCCAAATCCCTTGTTTATCCCTATCTGGGAGAGGAGCGCGGACTCCGTCAGGCCACTGAAATCATGCAGAACAAATTCAGAGGACACCACCACGAGCAGGACGAGGCGATGGGGATTTCTCCCCACACCCTCAAATACACCCGATATGCGGGGAAGTTCTACCCCATGGGGATGTGCGGGGTGGCAATCCGGTGATCGTGCAATACAAACTGCGGCTTGCTCTGCCGGATAACGCGCCCGTCCCGTCTTTTTGGGCGTACCGGCTGTATGCCTGGCTTCTTTCACGGCTGCCGGGGGAGACCGCGGAGCGGCTTCACACGCTGGGACAGCGCACGGTCACCCAGTATATCGGCCGCGGCTGTGTCTGGACGGTCAATCTGTCCGGAGAAGCGCTGGAGTCCTTTGGCGACATTCTGGCAGATGTCACGCAAATCGACCTGCACACCGACCGGCTCACCGTCACGGAACGGCAAAGCGTGTCCGTGGAAAGGCCGGAGGAATTTCTGCTGCGGGGAAGGGCGGTCTCCGGCAGGCGGGCGGAGGTCTGCTTTGCCGCGCCCACCGCCTTTAAACAGGCGGGGAGGTACGCCATCTATCCCCGGGAGGACCTGCTTCTGCAAAGCCTGCTGGCGAAATGGAACGAAATCTGCCCGGCGTATTCTCTGAACGATTCCGACATGCTGGAGGAACTGAAGAAAGGCGTCCACATTGTAGATTACAACCTGCGCACCAGCCGTTTTCCGCTGAAAGATACGGCCATTCCCTGTTTTTCCGGCAGAATTTTTCTGGAGGCGAGACTGCCGGCCGTTTTGCAGGAGCTCTGGAACGCCCTCCTCTGCTTTGCCCCGTACAGCGGCGTCGGAATCAAGACGCGGCTGGGAATGGGGGGCGTCGAGGTGCGGCTGGGTCAGGGGAGCGGGCGGACGGAAACGGGCGATTCTCGGCTTCAGCTTCGTGAAGGACCGGGCGCGCAGACAAGCCGGTAAGCGCCTTTTCCGGTTTTCACCACAACGCCCTCCGCCTCATACTGGTTGAGAATTCGCTGTAACTGGCGGGCGCTGCAATTTAAGTGAAACGCAGCCTGCTGCACGCCTCTCAGTTCGCTGCCGCACCTGTACCGCATGTAGGTCAGGACGCGCTGCTTTAAACTGGATGGCGCCGCGTCAATGGTGGTGAGGGACTGCATTTTTTTCGCCAGGGATTCGCAGACCAGCTGTAGGAACAGGCAGTTTTTCAGCAGCTTTTCCCGGTTCTCTTTGATAGACAGGGCCAGACAGGTCAGTTCTTCCCTCGCTTCGGTGCAGACACTGCCGATCTGACATGAGAAGAGCTCCATTTCTCCGATCAGATAGTCCTTCTGACCGCTTGAAAGAGAATACAGGGATCCGTCGTCCCGGACAAAATAAATGCTCAGGGAGCCGCGAACCACGATTTGAAACAGCGGTTCTTTCTGCATGGGGGAGGTGACGAACTCCCCTTTTTGATATTGCGCCAGAAACAGCTCCTCTTGCAGGCTTTTCATGACAGGACCGTACTGCGTTTGCTCCAAACAGCGTTTGATGCGCAATTTGTCATAAATTCTCTTCACGCTCTTTCCCTCCAAACAGGACAGATGTCCGGTTTTCTTCTTTTATTATAGTTTATAATGAAATAGATTACAAGGAGCCGCCCTGGAGGTTTGATCGGAATGACCACGGTATTTGAAGAGAAAAACATTGCAAAAGCCATCATGCGGGTGGGACTGCCCGCCATGCTTGGACAACTGACGACTCTGATTTACAATATCGCCGACACCTTTTTTTTTTTTTTTACAAAAGAGCCCGCGATGATTGCCGCAGTTACCCTGTGTACGCCGATTCTGCTGATTATCATGTCGGTTGCCGCCGTATTTGGCATGGGCGGCAACAGCGTCATCGCCAGACTGCTGGGGGAGGACAGGAAGCAGGAAGTCGGAAAAACTCTGAATTTCTGCGTATACGCGATGACCATCGCCGGAATTGTCATTTTGGCGGCCGGATTTCTTTTTATGGAGCCGATTGCCGGACTCTCCGGCGCCGATGCGGAAAATATGGCGTACACCTGCGACTATCTGCGCTATATTTTCCTTGGCGCGCCCTTTATCATCATTTCCAACGGGGTGATTCATCTCCTCCGCTCCATCGGCTTTATCAAGGAAAGCACCATCGGACTGGCCCTCGGAAACTGCGTCAACATCGTCTTTGATTTCATTTTCATCGTGCTGTGGGACTGGGGAACCGCCGGCGCTGCACTGGCCACGTCCTTCGGCTTTTTCTGCTCGACGGTCTATTACCTTGCCTGCATGATCCGGGCGGGGAGAAGGGGAAACCCTCTGATTGCGCTTTCTGTCAGGCAGTTTGCCCCGAACGGGAAAATGGTGGGTAGTGTGGTACGCATCGGGATCCCCGGCGCCCTCATTACGGTTTTGTTGAGCGTTTCCAATATCGTGCTCAACAACTTCATCGGAATTTACGGCTCCGACGCTGTCGCGGCCTACGGCATCGCGTACAAAATTGACATGGTCCCCATTATGCTGTCTGTCGGCCTTTCGCAGGGGGTCGCTCCGCTCATAGGCTACCACTACGGGGCGGGGAACCGGGACCGTCTGTCGCAGACGATGAAATTGTCAATGATTTACGGCGTGATCCTGGGAGCGGTTTTTCTGGCGGTATTCTGGCTGTCCGGCAGGCAGCTGACGGGCCTTTTCCTCCATGATGAAGCGCTTGTCAGCCAGGCGGGCTATTTTCTCAGGGTTCTGGCGCTGTCGGCCCCCATGGTCGGGATTATCAATATGGCGACCAGTTACTTTCAGGCGCTGGGTATCGCGGCAAAATCCCTGCTCATCACGCTTCTGCGAAATATCGTCCTGTTTGTTCCGGCTGTGCTCCTCTTAAACAGATTGTGGAAAATGGACGGTGTCATTGCGGCGCAGCCGGCCGTGGAGGCGATTCTGGCCGTCATCTGCGTTGCGATGTACCTGCGCGACCGCGGCGCCCGGAAAGAAACGCCGCCCGGACGGTGATCCAAACCGGCGCAGCACAGCGGTGTAAGCCCCTCTCCTCTGACCGGAGAGGGGCTGTTTGCATCTGCAACGCTCTGAAAAAGACGAAACGAAGGCGCGGATCGGCCGAAGCCCGGTCAAAATCCCGCCCTTGCCGGTTATCCATGCAAAAAAAGAATCCGGAGAGATAACGAATAGGTATTCGACATGGGGCGGAGATCGCTTTATAATCATAATAGAGTACAGCATGGACCGGGGGAGAATTCTCTTGCGGCCGCGCGAAAAAAGAAGGAGAATATGCGGCAATGGACAGAAAAGAACGCACAGAACAGAAGATGCAGGAGCTGTTCTGCCAGCACGCCGCCGGGGACGAAGGGACCGACGGCGAATTCATGCAGATTTTACAGGGCTACATTTTCGGAGACGTGTGCTTCACCGGCAGCCTGGACAACCGGATGCGGGAGCTGGTCACCGTCACGGTTCTGACCGCCCTGAGCACACTGCCCCAGCTGAAAGCCCACGTGCAGGCCAGCCTCAACGCCGGCTGCACGCCGGTGGAGATCCGGGAGGCCGTCTACCAGTGCGCGCCGTTTATCGGCTTTCCCAAAACGCTCAATGCCATCGGCGCGATGAACGAGGTGTTTGCGCAAAACGGCATTGAGCTGCCGCTGCCGTCTCAGAAGACGCTGACCGGCGAGGGCGAGCGCTACCGGCGAGGTCTGGAAATCCAGACGCCCCTCTATGGGACCGAGATTGCCGGCCGTTACAGTTGGCTGCCCGGCGATTTTGCCCAGGCGGTGCCCCGCTTTTTGACCGAACTGTGCTTTGGCGACTTCAACACCCGCACCGGATTGGACGGGAAGACCCGCGAGCTGCTGACCGTGGTGCTGCTGGCCGCGCTGGGATGCGCGGAGGTGCAGGTGAAAAGCCATGTGGAGGGCGCCCTGAAAGCGGGAAACACCAAAGAGGAAGTGGTCTGTGCCCTGGTCCACGCCAGCGGCTACATGGGGATTCCACGCCTCTTTAACGCGCTGAATGCCTGCGCGGCGCTGCTGAGCGGGCAGGGACAGACGGAGAAATTCTGATTTTGGCGGCACGCGGAGTGTGCCGGTTCCCCTGCCGGGGAGGGCTGGAGTAAGGAGGAAGCAGAATGCAATACACAAAATTGGGAAATTCCAATCTGACCGTCTCCCGCATCTGCATGGGGTGCATGGGATTTGGCGATCCGCATAACGGCCAGCACAGCTGGACGCTGGACGAGGAACACTCCCGCGAGATCATCCGCCGGGGGCTGGAACTGGGCGTCAATTTCTTTGATACCGCCGTGGGCTACCAGAGCGGCACCAGCGAACAGTACCTGGGCCGCGCCCTGCGGGATTTTGCCAAACGGGAGGACGTGGTGGTGGCCACCAAGTTCCTGCCCCGCACCCAGGAGGAGATCGCCGCAGGCATCACCGGCCAGCAGCACATCCGGAACATGATCGACACCAGCCTGCACAATCTGGGGCTGGACTATGTAGACCTGTACATCTATCATATGTGGGACTACGAAACGCCCCTTTATGACATCATGGACGGTCTGAACCGCATCGTGCAGGCGGGCAAGGTGCGCACCATCGGCATTTCCAACTGCTTTGCCTGGCAGCTGGCCAAAGCCAACGCCCTTGCGGAGAAGGAAGGCTTTGCCAAATTTGTTTCCGTTCAGGGCCATTACAACCTGATCTTCCGGGAGGAAGAACGGGAGATGGCGAAGCTCTGTCATGAAGACAACATCGCCATGACGCCGTACAGCCCGCTGGCGGGGGGACGGCTATCCAAACATCCCGGCGAGACCTCCAAGAGGCTCCGGGAGGACAGCTATGCCAAATTCAAGTATGACGCAACTGCCCGGCAGGATCAGCTCATCATTGACCGGGTGGCGGAGCTTGCCGAAAAACGGGGCGTTTCCATGACGGAGGTTTCCCTGGCGTGGCTGCTCACCAAGGTGACGGCCCCGGTGGTGGGCGCTACCAGGCTGCACCACATCGAAGGGGCGGCCAGGGCGGTGGAGCTTACCCTGACGCCGGAGGAGATCGCCTATCTGGAAGAACCCTATGTTCCCCACAGGCTGGTGGGCGTGATGGCACAGAATACCCCGGCCGCCGCGAAAGAGCAGCACGTCTGGGGCACCGGAAACCAGAAGATCCAGGGCCGGTAATGCCCGAAAATTTGTGAGAGAGTTGCCCCGGCGCCGGGAGATTTTTCCGGCGCCGGTTTTTTGCGTTGTCCGGATCCCGCAGTTTTCATCCGCCCGGAAAACCGGCAGAAGGATGGCGCGCCGGAACAGGGAAGCATTGCAAAAAAGCCCGAAATATGATAAGATAGGGATAAGATTAGAGAAAGCCGGGAGACATCACATGAACCTGAAAGCAAAACTGCAAAACCTTAAAATGCACCCTCTCATCCGGGTACTGGCCGAAAATGGCGGCAACCCGCGCACCCTCGCGCTGATCGAGCCGCTGTGGGGTATCCCCTACAACCTGATCTCGCCGTTTGCCACCCTTTACATGTACACACAGGGTGTCACCGACGTGCAGATCGGTCTTATCCTCTCCGTTACAATGGTGGTCCAGGTGCTGTTTTCCTTTTTCGGAGGTATTTTGTCCGACAAGCTGGGGCGGAAATTCACCACGATGATGGGAGACTTTTTCGGATGGTCGCTGGCCTGCCTGGTGTGGGCGGTTTCCAACAATTTCTGGCTGTTTCTGGCCGCCGCACTGCTCAACTGCTTTGAGCAGATCAACCAGACAGCGTGGTACTGCCTGCTGATCGAGGACGCTCATCCGAAGGATCTGGTGGGAATCTACACCTGCGTCAATATCGGCGGGCTGGTGGCAATCTTTTTCGCGCCGATCTCGGGACTGTTTGTCAGTGCCTATTCGATCGTCCCGGTGGTGCGAACCCTCTACTTCCTCTTTGCGCTGACAATGCTCGCGAAGACGCTCATCACCTTCCGTTTCTGCCATGAAACAAAGCAGGGCCAGATCCGGCGCGCCGAGACAAGGGGGGTGTCCATTTTCCACATGCTGGGGGAATACCGCCAGCTCATCCCCGGACTACTGAAAAACAAAGGCGTCCTCAAGGCGGTGGCTGTTTCGGTCATTCTTTATGTCACCAATATGGTGAGCACGAACTTTTTCGGCCTCTATGTGACCCAGCGGCTGGGCCTTTCTGAGAATTTTCTGGCGCTCTTTCCCATTTTAAACGCCGCCGTCATGCTGGTTTTCATGGTGGGAGTGCAGCATCGAGTGAGCGCCGCGAAATTCCGCATTCCGCTGTGGATCGGACTGGCGCTGTACGGCATTGCCGCTCTGACACTGATCTTCTGCCCTGTGGGGGAGCTGTGGTGCGTGCTCATCTACGTCTTCCTTGCCGCGCTCGGCGCCGCGCTGGTCAATCCGCGCAAGGACGCGCTGCTCCAGCTGAACATCGCCCCGCAGGAGCGGGCGCGCCTGAACGCCCTCATCATGGCTTCCACCATCGCGCTTTCCTCCCCGTTCGGCTATCTGGCCGGGTGGCTCTCCAGTCTGGACCGCCGTCTGCCTTTTGTCTTCAATCTGGCGCTGTTTCTCGCGGCCATGCTGATTATCGCCCGCATCCAGGAACCGCAGATGGAGGAGCAGGACGCCTGAGGTGAAAAGACGCCGCTCCAACCGAAACGGGCCGGAGGGATTGACACCGCGTCAAAGCGGTGCTATAGTATAAGTGATGACACACTGTCAAAATAAATGCGGCCCTCCGTCTGAAAAATGCCGCCGCATATCATTTCTTATTGAAGGAGCGATTTCCATGAAGAAAGTACTGATCGCATATTTTTCGGCCAGCGGCGTCACCGCACGTGCGGCGAAGGAAATGGCGGCCGCCGTGGGAGCGGACCTGTATGAGATCCGCCCCGCTGCGCCGTACACCGCCGCTGATCTGGATTGGAGGGACAGGCAGAGCCGCTCCACCCTCGAGATGCAGGATCCCGCCTCCCGCCCCGCCATCGCGGAGCCGGCGCGGAATATGGAGCAGTATGACGCCGTCTTTGTCGGGTTTCCCATCTGGTGGGGGGTGGAACCCCGGGTGGTGGACACCTTCCTGGATGGCTGTGACTTTTCCGGCAAGGTCCTGATCCCCTTCGCCACCTCCGGCGGCAGCGGCATGGCCCACGCGCAGAAGCACCTGCGGGAGACCTATCCCGCCCTTTCCTGGAAGGAAGGGAAACTGGTCAACAGCGGCGCCGCAGAGTGGGCGAAGTCCGCTCTCGGAATGTGAGGCCGCCATGCCGAAGGGTTCGGAAGCGTTGACCAACGCGAGAAAGGAAGAAATCCTCAACGCCTGCGCCGCCCTCTATGAAACAATGGGCTTCCGGGACATCACCATCCGGGATATCGGGGCCAGGACTTCCTTTACCCGCACCTCGATTTACAACTACTTCCAGACAAAGGAGGAAATCTTCCTGGCGCTGCTCCAGCGGGAGCATGAGGCGTGGACCGCGGATCTGGAGGAGATCGTGCGGCAGAATGAGTCGCTGCCGGCGGACGCCTTTGCGGACAGACTGGCCCGCACACTGGAAAAGCGCGCCTGTATGCTGAAGCTGATGAGCATGAATCTGTACGACATGGAGGTCAACAGCCGCCTGGAGAATCTGGTGGCATTTAAGCTGGCCTACGCGGGCGCACTGAAGGCCGTCAGAGGCTGTCTGGAAAAATTTTTCCCCCGCATGACCGCGGCGGAGATACAGCAGTTTCTCTATGCTTTCTTTCCTTTTCTGTTCGGGGTGTATCCATACACCTCTCACACCGAAAAGCAGCAAAAGGCGATGGAGCTTGCTCATGTGGAGATCGTGCGGTTTTCCGTCTGCGAGATTGTTCGGTCTTTTGTCCTGAAAATGCTGAGCGCTTCCTGCTAGGCGCGGAACAGCAGGGATTCCGGCTGGGTCCGGACCGCATCCGGTTGGAAACGGTCCGGATTTTTTCTGTCCGAAAACGGAGCGGTCCGGAAAAATCTTGACGGAAGCCGGGCGGTGTGGTACAATCAGGAAAGAGGCCGTTTCCTGCCGGCGGATGGCCGGAAATCGGGGAGACGGCGGCGAGGTGTGCGCATGAAGCAGACAGAAAACGCGCCGCGGGAGATTCAGATCCGCGGCGCAAGGGTACACAATCTGAAGAATATCGACGTCAATGTCCCCCTCAATCAGATCGTCGGCATCGCGGGGGTGTCGGGGTCCGGCAAATCCTCCCTCGCGCTCGGGGTCCTCTACGCCGAGGGTTCCCGCCGCTATCTGGAGGCGCTGTCCACCTACACCCGCCGGCGGATGACCCAGGCCGCAAAGGCGGACGTGGACGAGGTGCTCTATGTCCCCGCCTCGCTCGCGCTGCATCAGCGCCCCAGCGTTCCCGGCATCCGCAGCACCTTCGGCACCGGGACGGAGCTTTTGAACAGCCTGCGGCTCCTGTAC
>CALXIG010000183.1 GCA_944388305.1 uncultured Clostridia bacterium | reverse complement strand
ATGGACAGCTTTTTTTTTTTTTTTAAGGGTGGGTCCGGGACGCGCTGGAGCAGTATCCGCTCCATCTGCGGCGGGACGCACGGGAGATCCGCCTGCGGCTCGGACAGCCCCTTTCGGTTGTGACCCGCGAAGGGCCCGTTTTTCCGGCACCGGGCGGCCGGGCGGGGAGGAAGGTCAATGCAGATGAGATCGCGGCCTGTCTGCGCCGGGTCTGCGGCTATTCCATGCAGAGCTGCGAGGAGGATCTCGCGCGGGGATTCTGCACCCTTCGCGGCGGGCACCGGGTCGGCATCGCCGGGACGGTCGCGGCGGAGGACGGCAGAATTTTAAGCCTGCGGGAGGCGGGAAGCCTCAATTTCCGTATTGCCCGGCAGATCCCCGGCGCGGCGGGGGACTTGCCGCAGCTCCTTTACCGCCGCGGGAGCATCCCATCGGTTCTGTTGGCCGGACCGCCTGCAAGCGGCAAGACCACGATTCTCCGGGATCTGATCCGACGCCTTTCCGCTGGGGAGTGCGGACATCCTCTCCAGATTGCCGCCGTCGACGAACGGGGAGAGCTGGGCGGCGGACGCGGCCTCGGGGAAGCCTGTCTCGACCTGGGCCCCTGCACCGACCTGCTGAGCGGCTATCCCAAAGGGCCCGGCATGGCGATTGCGCTGCGGTGCCTTTCGCCCTCCCTCATCGCCTGCGACGAGCTGGGCGGCGGAAAGGAAGCTGCGGCTGTGCTGGAGAGCGTCAATGCCGGAGTTCCGCTCCTCGCGACTGCCCATGGGGATTCTCTCGCGGGGCTGAGGCGCCGGCCGGGACTTGCGGCGCTGCTGGACGCCGGAGCGTTTGATGCGGTCGTCTGGCTCCGGGACTGTGCGCCGTCCGGCGTGGACTGGCTGAAGGGAGGGGAAGCATGAAGGCTGCGGGCATCCTGCTGGGCGGATTTGCCCTGATGCTGCTGGGCAGCAGCCTTTCCGCCCGGCTGCGGGAACAGCTCCAGCTGCTTCTCGCCGTTAAGCAGCTCTTTTTGCGGATCGACCGCGAGTTGGCGGTGCGGCGCCTGCCGACCGGTCAGCTCCTGCGCGTTCTGGCAGAGAGCGCGGATTTTCAGCAGTTTTCCTTCCTGCGTGAAGTTTCCGTCCGGTTTGACGGCCGGAAACCGCTGGAGGAGGTCTGGGCGGATGCGTTGGAACGGGACAGGCGGGTGCGTGTGATGCCGGAAATGGCAGCCCTCCTCCGCGAATGCGGCGGAATTTTGGGCAGCAGCGACTGGGAGACCCAGACAGCTGCCCTCACCCTTTTGACCGAACGGCTGGACGGACTGATTGCCGCCGCGCGGGAGCGGGCGGAGAGGGAGGGACGGATGTACCGGTCGCTCGGCCTGCTGTCCGGCATTCTGCTGGCGATTCTGGCGCTATAACGACAAGGAAGGATGAGAAGCGTGGACGTGGATTTGATTTTCCAGATTGCCGCCATCGGCATCATTGTCGCGGTGCTCAATCAGGTCCTGATCCGCTCCGGCCGGGAGGAGCAGGCGATGATGACGACGCTTGCGGGGCTGATCGTCGTCTTGATGATGGTCATCACCCAGATCAGCACCCTGTTTGACACCATCAAGCAGCTGTTCGGACTGTGGTGAGGGGGCGGCGCATGGATGTAATTGCGATCGCCGGCGCCGGACTGGTCGCGGCGGCTGCGGCGGTACTGCTCAAACAGTATAAGCCGGAATACGCGATGCTTCTCTCCCTTGCGGCGGCGGCCGTCTTTTTCGGCTGGATTCTGGCCGGACTGGTCCCCGCTTTCCGCTCCATGCGGGAGATGGCGGGAGAGGCCGCCTATTCCTCCGAGGCGCTGCGGGTGCTCATCAAATGCCTGGGGGTCTGCTGCCTGTGCGAAATCGCCGGGGAAATCTGCAAGGAGGCCGGACAAACCGCTATCGCTTCAAAAATCGAGATGGCGGGACGGGTGGCGGTACTGTTGCTCTGCCTGCCGGTATTTGAGGAGCTTCTGCGGATCGCCCTGACGCTCATCCAGTTGTAGGGGGTGGGGAAAATCGGCGCTTTTTTCAGGATCCGGCGTTCCTTCGCGGCAAAGGCCGCTTTGCTGCTCCTGCTTTTCTGCCTGACGGTGCTGCTGGAGCCGGGAATCCGGGCGGCGGCGGATGAGGCGGACATCTACGAACAGGCCCGGGAGCAGCTCTCCCAAAGCGGCATTGAGGAACTGATCCCCCTCATTCCGGAGGGCGGGGAGGAGATTGCGCAGGATGAAAATCTGCGGCGGGGGGATTTGAGCGGATTGACCCTGCAAGGGGTGCTTTCCTGGCTCTGGGAAATGATCTGGTCGGGGATTTCCGCCCCCTTCCGGCTGCTGGGAACCCTTTGCGGACTTCTGCTGCTCTCCGCGCTTCTCGCCGCCTTTTCCGGCGGAAAGGCGAAGGGGGCGTTTGCTGCGGCGGGCACTCTCTGCGTTTCCGCGTCGCTGGTCGGCGCCGTCATTCCGCTGATTCAGGAGGCCGCCCGCGCCATTGACCAGCTGACCTATTTTCTGTACAGCTTCATTCCCGTTTTTTCCGGAGTCATCGCTGTTTCGGGGCGGCCGGCCTCGGCCGCCGCCTATCAGGGGCTGACCTTTGCGGCGGCGCAGCTTTTCGCGCAGCTCGCGAGCAGCCTGATCCTCCCGCTGCTCGGGATCTTCCTCGCCCTGTGCACTGTCGGAGCAGCGACCGACGGGGTGGATGTCAAAGCCATCGCGCAGGCCGCGCGGAATCTGGCCGGATGGGTGCTGGGACTCTGTTTGACGGTCTTTGTCGCCCTGTTGACCCTTCAGAGCCTGACGGCGGGGGCGGCGGATACCGTCAGCACGCGGACGGTCAAATTCGTTCTCAGCTCGGCGGTCCCGGTGGTGGGCGGGGCGCTGAGCGAGGCATACGGCTCCCTGTCCGGCTGTCTGGGTTTGGTCAAGAGCGCAGTCGGCGTCTTTGGCGTAATTGTGATGGCGGCGGTCTTCGCCCCCATCTTGGCGCAGGTGGGAATGAGCATGCTCGCCTGCAACCTCGCAGCGGCGGTGGGAGAGCTGCTCGGCGAAAACCGGGCAGCGGGGGTGATCCGCTCGGTCTCCTCCGCCCTTGCGGTGCTGGGCGGACTGATTCTGTGCTACGGCATGATGATTTTGTCCTCGTCCGCCATTTTGCTCTGGATGGGGACGCCGGGCTGAGGGGGAATTTTGTGGACGCCATTCGCAACACAGCGGCTTCACTTTGCGCGACACTGGTGATTACCGGCATCTTTTCCATGCTTCTGCCGGAAGGAGGGTGGAACCGCTGCGCGCGGTTTGCCGTCCGGCTCTTCCTGCTTTTGAGCATCGCGCTTCCCTTCGCGAGCGGGGATTTTTCCCTCGATCTGGAGGGCGGCAGCCGGACTCTGCGGGAAAGCGCTGCCGGGGAGATGGAGGCGCTCGCCGAAGAACAGCTTCTGCGGAATTTTGCCACCAATTTGGAGCTGGCAGGGGAGCAGGCGCTGGCGGAAGCGGGAATTTCCGTCCGGGAAATTGTGGTCGCGGTACATATTGCGGACGAACAGCGCATAGATATTACCAGTATTCGAGTTGCGCTGGAGCCGGGAATGGAAGCCCTGGCCGGTGAGGCGAAATCCATCATCACCGGGCTGCTGGGCAGGACGCCGGAGATTACTGCGGCGGAAATACAAGGAGGAACAGGCGATGGATGAAAAAATACGCTTTCTTGCCCGGCTGCGCGCGGGGTGGAAAAATCCGGACCGGCGCGCCCGCTGGATTGTGGTTCTGGGGATCACAGGCATTCTGCTCATCTTCTTTTCCCAGTTTCTGGGAGGAGGGAAGGAGCAGAGTCCGGCGGAGTCCGGTGTTACAAGAGATTCTGCCGTTTATATCGAGGAACTCCGGCGCGAGTTGTCCGGCATACTCTCCAAAATCAGCGGCGCCGGCAAAACGGAGGTGATGGTGACGCTCCAAAACGACGGCGAAACCCTTTTCGCGAAAGAGGAACGGGTTGAACTGGACTCCACCCAGTCGGCGGGAACGAACCTCAGTGAGCGGGAAAGCCGGGATGAGACCTATGTGATGGTCGACGGGGCGGACGGGCGCAGCGCTCTGGTCCGAACCCGGATGGAACCGGTGATAAAGGGGGTGGTCGTGGTCTGTGAGGGCGGAGACGACCCGGTCACGGTGAGCCGGATTATGGACGCGGTGACAACCGCACTCGCCGTCAGTTCAGCGAAAGTCTGCATTACAAAACTGGCATAGGAGGATGACTCGATGAAACTCAACATGATTTTGGGAAAAAAACAGATCGTACTGGCTTCGCTGGTGCTGGTGCTCGGCGCCGCCATCTACCTCAATTACACCTTTTCCCAAACCGGCCAGCCCTATGATATCACGACTGCCGCCACCACGTCCGGCGATTCTGGCGTGGAGCACTACGGCGAGGCGCAGCTGACCGGCGCGCCGGCTGAAGATTCCACCGCCGACGAATACTTCGCCCAGGCGCGGCTCGAGCGGCAGAAGAGCCGCGACGAGGCGGTCGAAACTCTCGCGGACACCCTCGGCAGCGCCGAACTGAGCGACGAGGAAAAGGAACTGGCCACCGCGAAGGCGCTGGAGGTCTCCAAACAGATTGAGAGTGAGGCGAACATCGAAACGCTGGTCAAGGCCAAGGGATTTGAGGACTGCCTGGCCATTGTCAGCGGCGAGGGCGTCCGGGTGGTTGTCAAGACCGAGGAGGAGGGCTTAAACGCCGAGCAGGCAGCGCAGATCAAAAATATCATCCTCGAGGAGACCGATGTTCTCGCGGAAAACGTCTCGGTCGGAGAGATTCAATAGGGTGCAGCCCAAAAGCCAATAAAAAATCCGTACTGGAAGCAAAGCGCTTTCGGTACGGATTTTGTTCAATTCCGGAATCGGGTCGGTTCAATGGCAATACAGCTGTCAGGCCCCTCCCCACACTCCTCTTCCAGATCTTCGGCATTGGAGGAGAAGCAGGAGATGATTTCCGGGTCCTGCACGTCCGGAGAAGTTACCCGGCAGATGATCTTGGACTGGGTCGAAAAGCAGACCTCAATCAGGAAGCAGTCTCCTATGCGGTCATAGATCCGGGCAGCCGACATGGTCCCGTTGGCTTTGGTGTTTGTGCTGTTGGCAATGTATCCCACCTTTTCACCGCCCTGCATCCACACTGCAATCGCTTCCGAATCGTAAGGGTTTTGCGGCTCTTTTCGGCAGAGCAGCACCGCTCCGATCGGAAAAGGCGTCTTGTTCCAATAATGGCTGAATCCGGTAACTGTTACAAAAAGGCCCTCCAGCATATTCCCACCTCCTGTTTTTTTATTATAGCATAATTGTCCGTTTCTGTCTATCCACGGGGCGCGGAAGACGGCTTGAAAATACGGAAACATTCAATTTTTTTCGGAAAACGGTTGTTTCTTTGCAAATCTATGGTATAATATGATTAACGGCGTCAGGCGGTGTGAATTCTGCTCCGGAAATGATTCCGCGCGGCGCCCTGCACCGGCAGCACAGTCTCCGCTTAATTATGGAAAGAGGGGTTCACTATATGGAACAGAAGCGCACTACCAGCGGCAGCGTAAAAATCTCCGTCGGCGTCATTCGGACGATTGTCCAGAATGTCCTCGCTGAAATGGACGGAGTCCACTCTCTGGCGGCGCACGGCGCGCAGAAAGAGGCGATTGGAATCTCTCTGGACGCCGAGGTCGCCGTCATCGACATCGCGGTCAACCTCTGCTATGGCTGTCGGATCAAGGAGGTCGCCGGACAGATCCAGCGCCGCGTGAAGGATGCGGTGCAGGACATGACGGGAATGGCGGTCAGCCAGGTCAATGTGCTCATCGCCGATATCCGCGAGTAATATCCACTTGGGAGGACAACATGAAGAAAATCAGCCGTCACCAGATGCGGGAAAACGCCTTTATTCTGGTTTTTGAGAAGATGTTTCAGGAGGAATCCCTGGACGAGATCCTGAACATTGCCCGCGAATGCGAGGAATTGACGATTACCGGGCAGGTCGAGGCGATGTTCCGCGGCGTCTGGACACACCTGGAAGAGATCGACGCGCTCATCGAGCCGAACCTGAAAAAATGGACAAAAGACCGTATTTCGAGGGTGAGTCTCGCCATTCTCCGGCTCGGTGTCTATGAAATGCTCTATACCGAAGATGTCCCCGACGACATTATTGTCAGCGAATGCGTCAAGCTCGCCACAACTTTTGCCCACGAAGACGACGTCTCTTTTGTCAACGGCGTGCTGGGCAATATCGCCCGCAGGAGGGCCGCGCAGTGAAAGCCCTGGGGATCGACACCAGCAACTACACAACCTCCGCCGCGCTCTATGAAAACGGCAGCATCGATATGGAGAAAAAGCTGCTGCCGACCGCGCCGGGCGCGCTGGGCCTCCGCCAGAGCGACGCCGTCTTTGCTCATGTCAGGCAGCTCGGCGATGTTGTGGCTGCCCTCTTTGCCCGGGCGGATTCCGCCCCTGTCGAGGTAGTCGGGGTGTCGGCATTCCCGCGGCGGGAAAAAGGCTCCTACATGCCCTGCTTTCTTGTGGGGGAGATGGCTGCGCGGGTCGCCGCGGAGACGTCCCCCCATTCTGCACTTTACCGCTTTTCCCACCAGGAGGGGCACCTCGTGTCCGCGCTGTACAGCGCCGGAAAACTGGACTGGCTCGACCGGCCCTTCCTCGCCTTTCATCTCTCCGGCGGCACGACCGATGCTCTGCTCGTCACACCGGGGGAGAGGGGGAGTTTCTCCGTCCGCCAGGTGGGCGGTTCCCTCGACCTGAAGGCAGGACAGGCGGTCGATCGCGTCGGCCTGATGCTGGGACTCACCTTTCCCTGCGGGCCGCAGCTCTCTGCTCTTGCGGCAGAATGGCAGGAGCCGGTCAAGGTGCGTCCGGTTCTCAAAGGAACAGGCTGCTGTCTGTCCGGAATTGAAAACAAATGTGCGGGATTTCTGCGCGAAGGCCGTCCGGCTGCCTTCATCGCCCGCTACTGCCTGGAGTCGATCCGCGCGGCACTGGCGGGAATGACTGAGGCGCTGCTGCGGGAGTTTGACCCGGAGTACGGAAAACTGCCGCTCCTTTACGCCGGCGGCGTTATGGCGAGCACCCTCATTCGGGAGCGGATGGAGCGGGATTATGGCGGTGTGTTTGCCGAGCCGCAGTTTTCTTCGGATAACGCGGCTGGAACCGCCATTTTAGCCGCGTTCGCCGCGGAAAGGGGCTGGACATGGACCAGATTGTGACTGTTTCGGAGATCAACCGGCTGCTGAAGCAGAAACTGGACGGTGATGTCGGACTGACCAGTATCTTTGTCCGCGGGGAAATCTCCAATTTTACCCACCACCTCAAAACTGGACATTTCTATTTCACCCTCAAGGATGCGCGCGCCTCCATCAGGGCGATTATGTTCAACTGGAACACACGCCGTCTCCGCTTTCTTCCGCAGAACGGAATGAAGGTGATCCTCTTTGGCAGCGTTCAGCTGTTTGAGCGGGACGGCATCTGCCAGATCAACTGCGCCGACATGCAGCCGGATGGACTGGGCGCCCTCTACCTTGCACTGGAGCAGCGCAAGCGCCGTCTGGAGGCCGAGGGTCTGTTCGACCCCGCCCACAAGCGCCCGCTGCCGCCTTTTCCCCGCCGGATCGGGGTTGTGACTTCCGAAACCGGCGCCGCCATTCAGGATATCCGCCAGATTTTGAGCCGCCGCTATCCGGTGGCGGAGCTGGTGCTCATCCCCGCGCTGGTGCAGGGGGAGGAGGCCCCCGCTTCGATCTGCGCGGGCATTGCGCTGGCGCAGACGGCGGCCCTTGATTTGCTGATCGTCGGCCGGGGCGGCGGTTCGCTGGAGGATCTCTGGGCGTTCAACGACGAACGGGTCGTCCGGGCGGTCTATCATTCTGCGGTGCCGGTCATTTCGGCGGTCGGGCATGAGGTGGACACCACCCTTGCCGATTTGGCGGCCGATCTCCGGGCGCCTACTCCCTCGGCAGCGGCTGAGCTGGCGGTCCCCAGCCGGGAAAATCTGCTGGCCTCGCTCGGCGAAACGCGGGAACGTCTCGCGCGGGCGGTGCTGTCCCGGGTCGGTGAGCTGAACAGCCGGTGCGAGCGTCTTGCTCTTGCGCTGGAGCGTCATTCTCCCGACCAGCGCCTCAAAAGTCTCTCTGAGCGTCTGTCCGGTCTCGCCGGCCGGTTGGACAGGCAGGGCGCTCTGCTGACCGCGCGTCCGCTGGCCGAACTCCGGCGCCGGGAGGCTGCGCTGGAGGCCATGAATCCGTTCAAGGTGTTGCTGCGCGGTTATGCAGCGGTCTTTGCGGGCAAACGGCTCGTTTCGTCGGCGGCGCAGCTCGCGGTGGGGGAGACGGTCTCCATCCGGTTCGCGGATGGTCAGGCGGAAGCGGCTGTTCAGGCTGTCACGCCGGAAAGGAATCAAAAATGAGCACAATGACCTTTGAAAAGGCTTTGGAAAAACTGTCGGCGGTTGTCGCCCAGCTGGAAAGCGGCAATCTGCCGTTGGAAAAATCGCTGAAACTGTACGAGGAGGGCGTGTCTCTCACCGCTTTCTGCGAGGAAGCGCTTCAGAACGCAACCCTTCGCGTTCGGGAACTGCGCCCCGCCCAGAATCAGAAGGAGGAGAATGCAGATGATGCAGAATCACTGGCTGCCCAGAATTGAAGAGGCGCTGCGCGGATACCTTGCTCCGCCGGACGCGCCCTACCGCGCCGTTGCTGACGCGATGGCTTACAGCGCGGAAGCGGGCGGCAAGCGGATTCGTCCGCTGCTGACCCTTCTTTTCTGTACGCTCGCCGGCGGGGAGCCGGAGAAGGCGCTGCCGTTTGCCTGCGCGGTGGAGATGGTCCACACCTACTCGCTCATCCACGACGATCTCCCCTGCATGGATAACGATGAT
>CALXIG010000182.1 GCA_944388305.1 uncultured Clostridia bacterium | reverse complement strand
CAGTGCCCCATGCCGCAGAGAATGGGCATCTTCTCCCCGGTGCAGGGCAGAAGTTCCGTTCCATGTTCGTCGATCAGCCCCCACATGCCGTCTGACCGGACAGCGTAAAACCGCGCGGATTCCCCGTGGGACAGCGGCGGGGTGATGCCGGTTTCCTGTCCGGTGGGTACCATCGTCTCATAATCCCCCTCCAGCGTTCGGACGGGGGCGAAGGCGGTTTCTCCTGCTGCGGCGCTTTCTTCAGCGGAAGGCTCCCCGGAGAATTCCGGCGGAGAGCTTTCCGCCGGCGCGCTCTCCGCCGGAGCGATGGGGGAACAGGCGGCGAGCAGGATGGCCGCAAGCAGGATGAAAACGAGCTTTTTCACAATGGCTTCTTCCTTTTGCGCCGTGTTACCGGATGGTCACAAACTGCGCGATATCGTCCCGCATCCGGATGGCCTCGGCGCGGGCGGCTTCGGCGAACTGTTCTTCCGTCCAGCCGTCTTTTTTGTAGGCGCAGATGATGCCGCGGGAGGAATTGACGATGGCGCCCAGGCCGTTTTCGTCAAAAGCTCCGGCCACATCCTTCGCCCCGCCGCCCTGCGCGCCGTAGCCGGGGACGAGGAAGAAGGTGTGCGGGAGTTTTTCCCGCAGCTCGGAAAGCTGCTCGGGGTAGGTCGCGCCGACGACCGCGCCGACGGCGGAGTAGCCGCTCTCGCCCCGGAGCTCCTTGCCCCAGCTTTCGCACATCTTGCCCATCACTTCATAGACGGGGCGCTTGTTGATCTTTTTATCCTGCAATTCGCCAGAAGAGGGGTTGGAGGTTTTGACCAGGACGAAGATGCCCTTGTCAAGCTCCTTGCAAACCTTCAGAAGGGGCGCGATGCCGTCGGTGCCCAGATAGCCGTTGACGGTGAGGGCGTCGGCGCCGAAGGGCGTGGCGGTCCGGCCGTCCAGATCCACGGTGCCCAGGTGGGCGGCGGCGTAGGCTTCCATGGTGGAGCCGATGTCGTTGCGCTTGCCGTCGGTGATGACGTACATGCCCTTCTGCCGGGCGTAGGTGACGGTTTCGGCGAAGGTCTTCATGCCGTACCAGCCGTAGGCTTCGTAATAGGCGGCCTGGGGTTTCACCGCGGGGACGATGTCGCAGATGGCATCAATAATCTTTTTATTGTACTCGAGGACGGCGCAGGCGGCTCCTTCCAGCGGGTCGGGGAACTCGCCCGCGTATTTTGCCCGGATATAGGCGGGAACATAGCCGTAGCTCGGGTCGAGGCCGACAACAGTGGGGTTTTTGGTTTCCCTGATTTTTTCGATCAGACGTTCAAAAGACATGAAAATCTCTCCTTTTTTCAAATTACAGGATGTTGTAGACGATTTCTCCGCCCTTGAGGGTGAGAACGATCTTTCCGGTCAGGTTTCTCCCCTTAAAGACGGTGTTTTTGGATTTGGAATGAAGCGCTTCCGGTTCCACCGTCCACTCCCTCGCGAGATCTGCGACGGCGAGGTCGGCGGTATCCCCTGCGCGGATGTGTCCGCCGGGGATACCCAGGATGCGCGCGGGGCTGGCGCTCATCAGCCGGATGAGCGCCGAAAGGGGCAGCAGCCCCGGCTTGACCAGGGCGGTGTAGCTTGCGGCAAAGCTGGTCTCCAGCCCGACGACGCCGTTGGGGGCCTTCAGAAAGTCCGCCTTTTCCTCCTTCGCGTGGGGGGCGTGGTCGGTGATGATGCAGTCGATGGTCCCGTCCAAAACGCCCTCCAGCACCGCTTTGCGGTCGGATTCCTCCCGCAGGGGGGGATTCATCCGGTAATCGGCGTCCCTTTTGCGCAGCAGCTCGTGGGTGAGCAGGAAGTAGTGGGGCGCGGTCTCGCAGGTGACCGGCAGGCCGCGGCGCTTGGCCAGCCGGATGAGCGCCACCGCCCCGGCGGTTGAGACGTGGGCGATGTGGACGGGCGCACCGGTGGATTCGGCGAGGGCGATCTCCCGGGCGGTGACGGAATCCTCGCTGGCGCGGTCCATGCCGGGGACGCCCAGCTCCTCCGAGACGCTCCCCTTGTGCATAATCCCCCCGTGGATGAGGTCCAGGTCCTCGCAGTGGGAGATAGGCAGCAGTCCGTTTTCCCGGGCGAGGCGCATTCCCTCCGCCATCATCCGGGCGCTGGGGACAGGCTTTCCGTCGTCCGAGACGGCCACCGCCCCGGCGGCCTTCAAAGCGGCCATGTCGGTGAGGGCCTCCCCTTTCATCCCGCGGGTGATGGCGGCGACAGGGTAGACGCGGGCTTTGGCAGAGGCGGCCTTTTCGAGGATATAGCGGATGACCTCCGGGGAATCGGTCACGGGGTTGGTGTTCGGCATACAGGCCACCGCCGTGACCCCGCCCGCTGCGGCGGCCGCGCAGCCGGTGAGGATGTCCTCTTTGTGGGTCAGGCCGGGGTCGCGCAGGTGAACGTGCATGTCCACGAGACCGGGGAAGGCGGTCAGTCCGGCGAGGTCGCAGACGGCATCGCCCGGCTCCGGGGCGAGGACAGGGCCGATTGCGGCGAATTTTCCGTCCGCGATGCGGAGGTCGCCGGTGAAATCCAGCGAGTCGGCAGGGCTGATTACATGCAGATTTTTGAGAAGGAAGGAAGACATGGCAAAGCTCCTTTCTGTGGGCGCGGAAAGATCCGGTCTCCCGGATGTTCCGAAACCTCCTTTCGCAGAAAACCCTGCAAAAAAACCAGACTGTCCGGGAGCGGCAGCCTGGTTGCTGGTTGGAGATCAGAGGGCCTCCCGCGCGGGGAGCGGCAACCGCCTGAAGGGATGCGGAGGTTTCTGTTATCTATTTTACCTGTTTTGGGACCGTTTGTAAAGGTCCTGCGCCCAGATTGTCGGACGGTTTTACAGTCCCTACAAACATTTGGAAGGGGGCTTTTTTTCTTTTGGGATTTATGATAGAATAAAAGAGAAGAAAATGGCGGAGTTGTCGAAAAAACGCGGCGGTTCTGCGGGCCTTTTCAGCTGGAGCGGGAGCACTATATCCAAAACGGCGTGGCGCATTATGAGGCCGAGGACTTTATCGAGCATCGGAACCGTTGGAAGTTCCCGGAGCAGCCTTCTGTATGAATAGAGGAGATGAAAGACAGGAGCGTTCTTCCGGAGCCTTACCGCCACTGCCCGCGGTACAGCTTTGAATGGCGCGGGCGGTGAATTCTCAATGGAAAGGAAGCAGCGTATGCCTCAACCAATTCTTGCCGGCATCCCGGCCGGCGGCCTGAAGGAAACATTTGCGGTCAAGGTCCTCCTCTGCTGTCTGTTGGAGGCGGCGGGAGGAGCGCTGAGCTGGGAGAGGCTCTGCGAAGCCTGCTGCGGGGAGGGGCTTGTCGACTATTTCACCCTCAGCACGGCGATGCGCGAGCTGGAGCAGAATGGGAATATCCGCGCCCTTGCGGCGGAGGACGGCGCCGCATACCGGTTGACCGCGCTGGGAGAAGAGACGGTGAAAAAGCTCGGAGACACGCTGCCGGTTTCCCTGCGGGAATATTTGAAGGAAAAGGGGGAAACGCTGTCCACCGGCGTGCATCGCCCGAAAGCAATACAGGCGGCGGTTGAACCGGATGGAAGCGGGTTTCAGGTGCGCTGTTCCCTGCACGAGGGGAATCTGGCGTTCTTTTCCATGTCACTGTATGCGCCGGACCGGCAACAGGCGCAGCTTATCGCGCGGAATTTTGAAAAACGGGCCGCAGAGCTCTATGGGCATCTGGTTGGAATGCTGACCGGCGATGAAAGTGTGTGAAATTACCATAATTTTACACATATTCGACACAAAAAACAGAGAAATACGAAAATCCGGCAAAATCCCTTGACAGGGGAAAGGGGGTGTGGTATACTAAGTAAGCTGTCTCGAGCGGAGGGGACTTCGAAGGGAGACGGCGGCGAAGGAATCCGAAAAAAGTTTTGAAAAAGGGCTTGACAAACGGTTTCCG
>CALXIG010000181.1 GCA_944388305.1 uncultured Clostridia bacterium | reverse complement strand
TCACCGATACTATTGCAGATATGCTCACCCGTATCCGCAATGCGAATTCGGCAAAGCACGACACGGTGGATATCCCCGCGTCCAATATGAAAAAAGCAATCGCCCAGATCCTCGTCGACGAAGGCTTCGTCAAAGGCTTTACTGTGATCGAGGACGGCAAGCAGGGCATTATCCGTATGACGCTCAAATACGGTGAAAATAAATCCCCGGTTATCACCGGGCTGCGCCGGGTTTCCAAGCCCGGTCTGCGGATCTATTCCAACTGCGAAGATATGCCGAAGGTTATGAAGGGCCTGGGCATCGCGATTGTCTCCACGTCCAAGGGCGTGATGACCGATAAGAAGGCTCGCCGCGAGCACGTCGGCGGCGAAGTCCTCGCATTTGTATGGTAAGGAGGAACGGAATATGTCTCGTATTGGCAGAAAACCAATCCAGGTTCCTTCCGGCGTCGAAGTAAAGATCGACGGCCATCACATCACTGTGAAAGGCCCCAAGGGAACTCTGGAGCATGATTTCCACAAGGACATGACCGTGTCCGTTGAAAATGGCGTCATCGAAGTGACCCGTCCCAGCGACGACAAGGCGCACCGCTCGCTGCATGGCCTGACCCGTTCGCTGGTCAACAACATGGTGCTCGGCGTAACCGAAGGCTTTAAGAAGGAGCTGGAGGTCAACGGCGTCGGCTACCGTGTCGCGAAGGACGGCAAGAATCTTGTGATGAACCTCGGCTATTCGCACCAGGTCATCATGCCTGAGGTCGAGGGCATCCAGATCGACGTCCCCGCCCCCAACAAGATTATCATTTCCGGTCCCGACAAGCAGCAGGTCGGCCAGTTTGCGGCGAATGTGCGCGAGAAGCGTCCGCCTGAGCCTTACAAGGGCAAGGGTATCAAGTACGTTGACGAGGTCATTCAGCGTAAAGAAGGTAAAACTGGTAAGAAGTAAGTAGTCAAAGGAGTGACAAGAAATGGTAAATAAGCCTGACAGCAACAAGGCTCGTTTAAAAAGACACGGCAGGGTCCGCAACAAGATCTCCGGCACCCCGGAACGTCCCCGCCTCTGCGTGTTCCGCTCCGCTAAGCACATTTACGCGCAGATCATCGACGACGTAAATGGCGTGACCCTGGCCAGCGCATCTTCCCTGATGAAAGGCTTCGAGGGGAACGGCGGCAATAAGGAAGGCGCGTTCGCAATCGGCAAAATGCTGGCTGAGAATGCCGCAGCGAAGGGCATCACCGAGGTTGTTTTTGACCGCGGCGGCTACATTTTCCATGGCAGAGTCGCAGAGCTGGCCGCAGGCGCCCGCGAAGGCGGCCTCAAATTCTAAGAGGGAGGTATTCGTTTGGCTAGAATAGATGGGTCTAACCTGGAGCTCCAGGAGAGAGTCGTAACCATTAACCGCGTATCCAAGACGGTCAAAGGCGGCCGCATCTTCAAGTTTGCCGCGCTGGTCGTGGTCGGCGACGGCAACGGCATCATCGGCTTCGGCCTGGGCAAATCCGGCGAGGTTCCGGACGCGATCCGCAAAGGCATCGAGGATGCGAAGAAAAACCTGATTAAGGTGTCTCTGAAGGGCACCACCATTCCTCACGAAGTCATCGGCGAATTCGGCGCTGGCCGCGTTCTGCTGAAACCGGCTCCCGAAGGAACCGGCGTTATCGCCGGCGGCCCTGTCCGTGCGGTAGTGGAAACTGCCGGCATCAAGGACATCCGTACCAAAGCGCTCCGCTCCAACAACCCCTGCAATGTTGTGAGAGCGACCATCAACGGCCTGAAATCGCTGCGCAATGTGAGCGAGGTCGCCGCCATCCGCGGCAAGACCGTTGAAGAAATTCTTGGTTAAGGAGGCAGACTGATGGCAACCCTTACCGTAAAGCTCGTCAGAGGTCTTGCAGGCAAGAAAAAGGACCAGATTGCGATTGCCGAGTCTTTGGGCCTCAGAAAGGTCGGCGACGTGACCGAACAGCCGGACAACGCGGCGACCAAAGGCAAGATCTTTAAAATTTCCCACCTCGTCGAGGTTATCGAAAAGTAAGCAAGGAGGTGCGACTATCATGAAACTGCACGAATTAGCACCGGCTGCGGGCGCGACCAGAGAGCGCTTCCGCGTCGGCAGAGGCCATGGTTCCGGCAACGGCAAAACCGCCGGCAAGGGCCACAAAGGGCAGAACGCCCGTTCCGGCGGCGGTGTCCGTCCCGGTTTTGAGGGCGGCCAGATGCCCCTGTATCGCCGTCTCCCCAAGAGAGGCTTTAAAAATCACTTCGCGACCCATTACGCGATTGTGAATGTTTCCGATCTGAACACCTTCGAGGATGGCGCGGTTGTCGACGCGGCGGCCCTGACCGAAGCGGGTCTCGTCAACGATCAGCTCGACGGCATCAAGATTCTTGGCAATGGCGAACTGACCAAGAAGCTCACCGTTCAGGTTACTGCCTTCTCCGAATCGGCGAAAGCAAAGATTGAGGCAGCGGGAGGAAAGGCCGAGGTGATGTAAGGTGTTTGAAATCTGGAGAAATGCTTTCAAACAGGAAGATCTTCGCAAAAAGATTTTATATACCCTCTTCATTCTCTTCATTTTCCGCTTAGGCTCCGCGATCCCCACTCCTTTTATTGATCCGACTGCGCTGTCCGCCATGGTCGGCAGCACCGACTTCCTGGGCTACCTGAACATTATGACCGGCGGCGGTCTGGAACAGGCGAACATCTTCGCCATGTCCATCACCCCGTATATCAACTCCTCCATCATCATCCAGCTTCTGACTGTCGCAATTCCGGCGCTGGAGAGGCTGGCGAAGGAGGGCGCCGAGGGCAGACGGGTGCTGAATAAGATCACCCGCTATGTGACCTTTGGCCTTGCCATCATTCAGGCGCTCGGCCTGTACTTCATGATGCGCCGCTCGAGCGGCATCCTGGAGTACACCGAAGGCTTCTCCGGCGTCCTGGCAGCGATCACCATTATCGCAGTCTTTACAGCCGGTACGGCGGTCGTTGTCTGGCTGGGTGACCGGATTACCGAAAAGGGAATTGGCAACGGCATCTCGATGATTCTTTTCGCCGGTATCATCTCCCGCGGTCCCGCTGCGGTGCGCCTGCTTTACAGCTGGTGGCTGCTCGGACTCGCAGGCGAGACCAAGTACTTCTTCCTGGTCCCTGCCATTGTCATCATCTTTATCGCGATGATTATGTTTATCGTTGTGATGAACGACGCGGAACGCCGCATCCCGGTCACCTACGCCAAGCGCGTGGTGGGCCGCAAGATGTACGGCGGCCAGAGCACCCACATCCCGATCAAGGTGAATATGAGCGGCGTCATGCCCATCATCTTCGCCATGTCCTTCCTGTCGATTCCCAATATGATCGGCGCTTTTGTGAACGTCAAGGAAGGCGGCTTCTGGGACGGCTTTTTCAAGCTGTTCGAGACGACCGGCTGGGTCTATGCGGCGCTCTATCTGCTGCTGATTATCGGATTTAACTACTTCTACGTTGCGATTCAGTACAATCCGATCGAAATCGCAAACAACCTCCGCAAGAACAACGGCGGCATCCCCGGCATCCGCCCGGGCAAGCCCACCTCCGACTTTATCTCCCGGGTGATTTCCCGGATCACGCTGGTCGGCGCGTTGTTCCTCGGCGTTATCGCCGTATTCCCGATCATCTTTTCCGCGATCACCGGAGCGAATGTCTCGCTCGGCGGTACGTCGATCCTGATTATCGTCGGTGTCGCGTTGGAAACCATGCGCACGCTGGAATCCCAGATGATGATGCGTCATCACAAGGGCTTCCTGGAGTAATGGATGAAACGAAAGAACAGGGGGGCTATTATGAATCTGATTTTGTTGGGCGCACCCGGCGCAGGCAAGGGTACGCAGGCTGAAGTGATCTGCAACACGCTGCACATTCCCGCGATTTCCACCGGAAATATCCTGCGGGAAGCAATTAAGAACCAAACCGCTTTGGGACTGAAAGCAAAATCCTATATGGATGGCGGCAAGCTGGTTCCGGACGAAATCGTCATCGACATTCTGAAGGAACGCTTGCAGCAGGACGACTGTCAGAACGGATTCATCCTGGACGGGTTCCCCCGGACTGTTCCGCAGGCGGAGGCGCTCGATCAGATGAACGTCCGGATCGACCGGGTCATCGACCTCGAGGTTCCCGATGAAAAAATCGAGGCCCGCCTCTCCGGCCGCCGCGTCTGCGAAAGCTGCGGCGCAAGCTATCACACGATGTATAAGCCTTCCAAACAGGAGGGTGTGTGCGATGCGTGCGGCGGCAAAACCGTACAGCGCAAGGACGACCACCCGGATACGGTGCGGGAGCGCCTGCGCGTGTACCACGAGCAGACCGAACCGCTGATCGATTACTACACGAAGACCGGCAAGCTGGTCGTAGTGGAGGGACAGGAGGAGGTCGCCGATACGACGGCTCTCACCCTGAAGGCTCTGGAGGCGTAATTCTTTCATGATCGTGTTAAAAACGCATGCGGAACTGGAACGGATGAAAAAGGCCTGCCGGATCTCGGCGGAGTCGCTGAACGTCGCCGAGGAGATGATCCGCCCGGGCGTTACGACGAAGGAAATCGACCGGGCCATGCACGACTTTATTGTCCGCAGCGGCGCGAAGCCTTCCTTCCTCGGCCTGTACGGCTTTCCGGCATCGGCCTGCATCTCGGTCAACGATGTGGTCATCCACGGCATTCCCTCAGATTACCGTCTCGAAAACGGAGATATCGTCAGCATCGATGTTGGGGCGTGCTGCGATGGCTTCCACGGGGACAACGCCTACACCTTTATTGTGGGCGAGACGTCCGAGGAGAACCGGACCCTTCTGCGGGTGACGCAGGAGAGCCTCTACAAGGGCATCGAGGCGGCAGTGATCGGAAACCGCATCGGCGATATTTCCTACGCCGTGCAGTCCCATGTGACTCCCTACGGTTTCGGGATCGTCCGCCAGTTTGTCGGCCACGGCGTCGGCAAGGCGCTGCATGAGGATCCCGAGGTGCCAAACTTCGGCCGGCCGGGCAGAGGCCCGCGCCTGGCGGAGGGCATGACCATCGCCATTGAGCCGATGATTACCCTGGAAGGGGACGCGGTGACGATTGACGCGGACCAGTGGACGACCCGGACCAGGTCCGGCAAGTGCGCCGCCCACTTTGAGCACACAGTCGCCATCACCAGGGATGGGCCAGTGATCCTGACCGTTCGCTGAGGTGCCGTATGGAGTGGAAGACCGGCGCAGTGGTGCAGAGCATCCGCGGCCATGACCGGGGGCTTTTTGCGGTGGTGCGGCTGGAAGGTCCGTTCGCCTATCTCGCAAACGGCAAACAGCGGCCGCTGGAAAAGCCCAAAAAGAAAAACCTCAGACATCTGCGGGCGGCCGGCGCGACGCTGGATCTCGCCCGGATACAGACCAACCGCCAGCTCAGGGCGGCGCTGCGAACAGCATTTGAAGAGGAGGATCTCTCTTGGCCAAAGAAGATGTAATCGAGATTGAAGGAACGGTAGTGGACTCGCTGCCAAACGCAACCTTTAAAGTGGAACTGCCGAATGGGCATACCATTCTGGCCCACATTTCGGGCAAGCTCCGGATGAACTTCATCCGCATTCTGCCCGGCGATAAGGTGACGGTGGAAATGTCGCCTTATGATTTGACGAAGGGACGCATTACCTGGCGTTCCAAGTAGGACCTGTGAACAAGGAGGGTATTCACGTGAAAGTAAGACCTTCGGTAAAGCCCATCTGCGAAAAGTGCAAGGTGATCAAGCGCAAAGGCCGGATCATGGTGATCTGCGAAAACCCCAAGCACAAACAGCGCCAGGGCTGATTCCGTGAACGGAATCCCAAAGCTGGATATCAAAAACCCGTAATTACAGTTGGAGGTGCAACTTAATGGCTCGTATCGCTGGCGTAGACCTGCCCAGAGAAAAACGAATCGAGATCGGCCTGACCTATATCTACGGCATCGGCCGCAAATCGGCGGACGACATCCTCGCTGCCACCGGCATCAACCCCGACATCCGCGTCAAGGATCTGTCTGAGGAGGATGCGGCGAAGCTTCGCGACTATATCGGCGAACATTATCAGGTGGAGAGCGATCTGAAGCGTACCGTCGCCCTGAACATCAAACGCCTGGTGGAAATCGGCTGCTATCGCGGCACCCGGCATAAAAAAGGTCTGCCTGTCCGCGGACAGCGCACCAAGACCAATGCCCGCACCCGCAAAGGCCCGAAGAAAACCATCGCGAATAAGAAGAAATAAGGAGGGATTTGAAAGATGGCTAAAGTTGCTGCTAAGAAGACCGTCGTTCGCAAACGCCGCGAGCGCAAAAATATTGAGCGCGGAGCCGTTCATATTCAGTCCACCTTCAATAACACCATCGTCACCATCACCGATACCCAGGGCAACGCGATTTCCTGGGCGAGCGCTGGCGAGATGGGCTTCCGCGGCTCCAAAAAGTCCACCCCCTTTGCTGCGCAGACCGCTGCTGAGAAGGCTGCCAACGCCGCCAAGGAGCATGGCCTGAAGTCTGTGGAAGTGTACGTCAAAGGCCCCGGCGCCGGCCGTGAGGCTGCCATCCGCGCCCTGCAGGCCTGCGGCCTGGAGGTCAAGATGATTAAAGACGTGACCCCCATCCCCCACAATGGCTGCCGTCCTCCCAAGAGAAGACGTGTATAATTTCGGATAGATGACCAGGAGGTGCAACTAAATGGCAAGATATACCGGTGCAGTATGCAGAATGTGCCGCCGCGAAGGGCATAAGCTCTTCCTGAAGGGCAGCAAGTGCTACTCCGAACACTGCCCGTTCGTCGCGAGAGGCTTTGCCCCCGGACAGCACGGTCAGAACCGCAAGAAAGTTTCCGAATATGGTCTCCAGCTCCGCGCGAAGCAGACCGCCAAGCGCTTCTACGGCGTCCTGGAAGGCCAGTTCTATCATTACTTTGAGCTCGCTGAGAGAAAACCCGGCCAGACCGGTGAAAACCTGCTCCGCCTGCTCGAGAGCCGTCTGGACAACGTGGTTTACCGCCTCGGCCTCGCCAATTCCAGAGCCGAAGCCCGCCAGCTCGTGCTCCACAACCACTTCAAGCTCAACGGCAAGAAGGTCAACATCCCCTCCCTGCTTGTCAAGGAAGGCGACGAGATCACTGGGAGCGAAAAGTTCCGCCCAAGCGAGAAGTATAAGGCGATTGAAGAGGCCTGCGGCTCCCGCCCCGTTCCCATGTGGCTGGATATGAACCGCGAAACCTATACCGGCAAAATCGTTCGTATGCCCAACCGTGATGACATTGACCTCGAGGTCGAGGAACACCTGATCGTCGAGTTGTACTCCAAATAATGTCGGAGGCCTGGTGCGGGCAGTGGGAAGCGCCGCCGCTTTTTGCGGCGGGAGTTCAACTGTTTTTTGCCAACCGGGTTTTGACAGAAAGGGAAACGCGATAGTCATGTTGCCGCTCTTTTGGCCGCCCGGCGGCGAAAAGAGCTCACGATACTGCACGGCTGGCGCAGGCCGGCGATAGGAGGGTACTGAATGATCGAGATTGAAAAGCCCGTTATTGAGACGGCTGAAATGAAGACGGACGGAACTTATGGCAGATTTGTCCTGGAGCCTCTTGAACGCGGCTACGGCACCACTTTGGGCAACAGTCTGCGGCGGGTGCTGCTCTCTTCTCTTCCCGGTGTGGCAGTGACATCGATCAAGATTGATGGTGTTCAACATGAGTTTTCTACGGTACCGGGTGTCAAGGAAGACGTTACCGAAATTGTCCTGAATATGAAAGGGCTGATCGCCAAGATTCACGGCGATGCCCCGAAAACCGTCCACATTGAGGCGGAAGGTGAGTGCGAAGTGACCGCCGGCGATATCAAGGCGGACTCCGAGGTCGAGATTCTGGACCCGGGGATGCACATCGCTTATTTGGGACCCGGCGCAAAGCTCTACATGGAGATTGTCATCGACAAGGGACGCGGCTACGTTCCCAGCGAGCGCAACAAGCAGAAGCTCCAGAACGTCATCGGCGTCATCCCCGTGGACAGCATCTATACACCTGTTCTCAAAGTGAACTACACTGTGGAAAACACCCGTGTAGGACAGATTACCGACTACGACAAGCTCACCCTTGAGGTGTGGACAGACGGAACGATTTCTGCAAAGGAAGCGGTTTCGCTGGGAGCCAAGGTTCTCACCGAGCATCTTAATCTCTTTGTAGATTTGTCGGATGAAGTGTACGCGACCGATATTATGGTGGAAAAAGACGACAAGGGCAAAGAAAAAGTCCTGGAGATGACCATTGAGGAGCTTGACTTGTCTGTTCGGTCCTTTAACTGTCTGAAACGCGCCGGAATCAATACGGTAGAAGATTTGATCAACAAGTCCGAGGAAGAGATGATGAAAGTCCGCAACCTCGGCAGAAAATCCCTGGAAGAGGTTATGGCCAAGCTGGAAGCGCTTGGATTCAGCCTCAATCGGGAAGACGAATAACTGGGTAAGGAGTGAAACCGAATGGCAGGCAGCAGAAAACTGGGCAGAACCTCTGACCATAGAAAAGCGATGCTTCGGGCAATGGTCACTTTCCTGCTGGAAAACGGCAAGATTGAGACAACTGTCACCAGAGCGAAGGAAGTGCGCATCATGACCGAGAAGATGATTACGCTCGGCAAGGAAGGCTCCCTTCATTCCAAACGGCAGGTTTTCGCCTATGTCACCAAAGAGGGCGTTGCGAAGAAACTGTTCGATGAGATCGCGCCGAAATATGCCGATAAGAACGGCGGCTATACCCGCATCGTGAAGATCGGGCCCCGCCGCGGTGACGCCGCTGAGATGGCCATCATCCAGCTGGTATAAATTGAATCACACAGGCACAGTACCGGGCACCCGCCTCAGCGCAGGGCCCGGTTGCCTTTTTTCCGGCGCCGCCGGAAAAGCGGAACAGGGAGGGAGCGGAATGGATATCACAAAGGCAGCGGAAAAGCTCGAAGAGCTCCGCGTGCTGGGCATCAAAATCACACAGGGCGGAAAATTGGCGGCAGAGTGGCACAGCGAACCGGAATGCCGCCGGAATATCTACTCGGCGTCAAAGAGCTTCACCTCCTGCGCGGTGGGATTCGCCGTGCAGGAGGGCCTCCTCTCGCTGGACGAAAAGCTGACCGACGCCTTTGCGGACGACCTGCCGGACAGGGTTGGCGAAAACCTCAAAAAGGCGACGGTGCGCGACCTGCTGACAATGCGCCTGGGGCAGCGAAGCGGGCACCTGATGGGGGCGCAGCGCCCTCTCTGCCGGGAGGACGACTGGGTCCGGCTCTCCCTCGCCATCCCGTTTGAGGATCCGCCCGGGACGCGGTTTGTCTACAACAATGTCGGACCGTATCTGGCGGGGATGCTGGTCCAGAGGCGGGCGGGCTGCGACCTCGTCTCCTACCTGACCCCGCGGCTTTTTACCCACCTGGGCATCCGGCGGCCCACCTGGGAAAGCGACCCGCTTGGCAACACCTTCGGCGCGGGCGGCCTCTTTCTGACCCTGTCGGAGCTGCATAAATTCGGTCTGTTTTATCTCCGGAAAGGGGAGTGGAACGGCCGCCAGCTCCTTTCCCGCGAGTGGATTGAAGAGAGCACCCGCCAGCAGGGGGACGACCCCTACGGCTATCTGTTCTGGCGGGGGGAGTACAATTCCTTCCGCGCGGACGGAAAGTACTGCCAGCTGGCAGTCGTCCTGCCCGACAGGCAGGCGGCTGTCACCGTTGTGGCCGAGTGCCGGCGAGGCGGCGAGCTGATGGAGGTGCTGTACCGCGAGATCTGCGCCCGGCTTTGAACCGCCTTCTGCGGGGAGGGCGCCAAACGGAATTGGCTGCCGGAAAAACAGGCCCGCCGGAATTCCCCGGCGGGCCTTGGTGTTGATCTGAGAAAACTCAGGGCCGGATTGCTGCCAGCCAGCGGTCCACATAGCGCAGGACCGGCTCCACCGGCGCCCGGCGGGCCTCCAGCAGAGAGGCGAGCTTGCGGTTGCGGAACAGCTCCATTTTGCGCGCCTCGTCCGGCGGGAGGGAGACGGCCTCCTCCCGGTCGGCGATGAGAAAGAGATACTCCTTTTCCGCACGAAATTCCCCGCAGCAGACCGCAAGCCGGACGGTAAATCCGCCGGTGTATCCGGCGGGAACCTCCCACGCGATCTCCCCGATCTGCCGGGAGAGGTCCTCGGGCGCCCGCCCGCTGCACTCCCCGGACAGGAGAACCTCGCCGCTGTCGCCGCAGAGGCTCCAGGCGACGGTGTAGTCCGCGTCTGCCCGGTCGTTTAAGAGAAAGAGCTCCGCCCGGAAGGAGTCGCCGGGGAGATAGAAGAGCTTTTCGTAACGCAGGCTCGCCAGCACCGGAGCATAGGCGTCCCGCATGGCGTAGAAGGCGAGCTTTCTGCCGCCGTCATATTGCAGGATGTTGGAGCACTGGATGTTGGGCCAGGGTTCGTTGAACTGCCAGGTCATCTCTCCGACGCTGGCCCACTGCCGCCGCCGGTTGGCTTCCAGCGCGTAGCGCAGCGCCTCCGCCTGCACAAACTGATTGACCTTGATGTAGCTTGCGAGGGGAATCTTCTTCAGGTCGCCGAACATCATCAGCTCCCGGAAGGCGTAGCTGTCCCAGCCGCCGCTGTGGTGCGCCCAGACGGCGCTTTCGCCGGAGGTGGCGAGGCGCAGCTCCTCCGGAGGGAGGATTTTTTCCAGGGCGGAAAGCCCGCTGATACCGCCGCAGCCGAACTCGCCGTGGACGATGCTGTCCGAGCGGTTGTAAAGGTCGTAGTGTCCCTCTACCCCGACGTACCCCCAGGGTCCGTGGACGTCGTGGTTGTTGCCGGTGTCTCCGGGCTTCAGCAGGGCGTTGGGACCGGAGCCGCTGGAGGGATAGAAGATGACGTCCGGCGTCAGCGCCTCCGCGAGTCCGCGAAGCATGGCGAGAGTCGGGTCTTCAAAGGTCGCGGGATGCCCCTCGTGGTCCTCCGCGCCGAGATAGCGGTCGTCGGTCAGCTCGTTGCCGCCGTCCCAGGCGGTGAGGGAGACGTGGTTGCCCAGCCGCTTCATGTTGCAGACCGCCGCCCTGTGCAGCAGCTTGAGAAATTCCGGGTCGCGGGAGGGCACGTCGTCGCAGCCGGAGCTGGACATCGGAAATTCCTGCAAAACCATCAGCCCGAATTCGTCGGCCGCGTCGTAGAAATCCTCGCTCTCGAGGTGGCCGCCGCCCCAGATGCGGAGATAGTTGACGTTGGCGTCCCGCGCCGCGCCGAGCACCTCCCGCACCCGCTCCCGGGTGACGGCGCCGGTCTTGCAGTCGAGGGGGACGATGTTGGTCCCTTTGAGGTAGATGCGCTTTCCGTTGACCACGGTCAGGTAGGGCAGCGCATCCTCCCGTCCTTCCACCCTCCGGTGCTCCAGGGTGCGGAAGGCGGTCCGGCAGGAGAAGGTGTCGCTCACCCGGCCGTCCTGTCCGGTCAGGGTGAGGCGGAAGGCGTAGAGCGGCTGTTCCCCGTAGCCGTTGGGCCACCAGAGGGCGGGATTCTCCACCGGCAGCGAGGCGCGCCAGCACTGGAACCGGCCTTGCAGCGCGATTTCCTCCCGGGCGGCCGCCGTTTCCTCCCCCGCCGGGGAGGTGAGGACGCAGGCAACCGTCCCGGCGCCTTCCCGGTAGTTGACAAGCTCGAGGGATACCTCCACCCGCCAGCCTTCCGGCCCTTTGGCCGGCCGAACCGCACAGTGGGCGATGTGGGAGAGCGGATGGGCTGTCAGCGTGACTGCGCCGTACAGCCCCAGGCTGACCAGCCGGGCGGCAAAATCCCACTTGTAATTGAACCGCGCCTTGAGGTAGCGGGTCTGGGAGGTGTAGCCGGGCTGCGGGGCGGCGAAGGGGGCGTGCTCGACGGCGCAGACGAGGACGTTTTCCTCCTCCGGACGCACAAACTCGTTGACAACCGCCTCAAACGGAAGGTACATCCCCTCGTGGCGGCCGAGAAAATGGCCGTTCAGATAAATTTTTGCCGCATAGTCGATGCCGGCAAAGCACAGGCGCAGGGTGTCCTTCAGGTCCTCCGCCGTCAGGCGGAAGGTGGTGCGGTAAATCCACCAGCGGTTGGCCACCCACTCGCAGTGCAGGCTATTGGTCCCGTAATACGGGTCCTCGATCAGCCCTGCCTTTTGCAGGTCCTCGTAGATGCAGCCGGGAACCGCGGCGGGGAACCACGGGGTCAGGTTGGGCAGCAGCACGCCCTCCTGAATGTGTTTGGAAAAATCCGCCTGCCAGGGAAGGGTTGCCATCGCCTGCCAGGGGGCAAGGGGAATCTCTCTCATTTTAATCGCTCCAATCCTGTTGTAGTGGCCCTTTGCTATCAGGATAGACGATTTGAGCGGCTTTGTCAAGGGTGATTGTCAAAAGGGCCCGGATTCTTCACAAAAACGCCTTGCCTCTTTCACGGGGATGTGGTATGATAGAAAAAACGGCCGCGGAGAGGGAAATCCATCCCGGCGCCGGTGCTCTGCCGGACAGAAAAACCGCTGCCCGGCTTCCGACAATCTGTAATATTCACAGAAATATCAACGAGGAGGAATTTTCGTGACCGAATACAAGCGGAAAAAGATGGTGCGGCTGTTCAGCATCATCGCGGCGGTGGTTGTCGCGCTCGGCATCGTGGCGGGCAGCCTTACCGCCTTTCTGTAAAGGAGGGCGGAGATGAAGCGCTACGCCATTTACCTTCTCGACGCGGACGACACCCTCTTTGACTTTCAAAAGGCGGAGCGCAGCGCCTTCTGGAAAACCTTTGAGGCGCTGTCCGGGCAGCCCTGCACCGAGGCGCTCTACGCCTGCTACAACCGCCTGAACAGCGCGCTGTGGGAGGCGCTGGAGCGGGGGGAGATCACCAAGCCTCAGCTTCAGCAGACCCGTTTCGGCCTCTTCCTGCGGGAACAGGGCCTCTCCGGGGACGGGGCCGCCTGGAACAGCGCCTACCTTGACCGGCTGGCCGGGGGAAACTTCCTCCTCGAGGGGGCGGAGGAAACCTGCCGGGCGCTTTCGGCCCGCGCGCCGCTCTACCTCGCCACCAACGGCATCACCCGGGTGCAGAAGAGGCGGCTGCGCGATTCCGCCATCGCGCCCTACATCAGCGGGATCTTCGTCTCGGAGGAGGCGGGCGCCGAAAAGCCCAGCCGGGTTTATTTTGACCATGTCTTTCAAAAGCTGGGACAGCCGCCGCGCGAATCGGTGCTGATGGTGGGGGATTCCCTCACCTCGGATATGACCGGCGGTAGAAACTATGGGATAGATACCTGCTGGTATAATCCGAAAAGGAAACCGCTGCCTCCAAAATGCGCTGTGACCTGGCAGATTTCCCGCCTTTCCGAGCTGCTCCTCCCCTGGGAAACCGCCGCGCCGTAAAAGTTGGCATGATTTCTTGCATAAATCTAACAAAGTTCATAAAAACCAGTTGAATTGCAGCGGCGGATGTAGTACAATAAGAACATGAACCAGAGATTACAAAATGGGAGGTCTTAGATATGGCGATTCATTTTAATAGCAATTATCTGAAGGGCTTCATGGCGGATCATGAGCTGGGCGCGCTGGCGCCTGCGGTCAAAACCGCCCACGAAACGCTGCACAGCGGCACCGGCCTGGGGAACGATTTCCTCGGGTGGGTCGAGCTGCCGACCAACTACGACAAGGAGGAATTCGCCCGCATCCAGCAGGCCGCTGAGAAAATCAAAAAGCAGGCGGACATCCTCATCGTCATCGGCATCGGCGGGTCCTACCTGGGCGCCCGCGCCGCCATTGAGCTCTTAAAATCCCAGCTCTACAACAACCTGAAGAAGGACACCCCCGACATCTACTTCGCCGGCAACAGCGTCAGCCCCTCTTACCTACAGGAGCTGCTCTCCATCTGCGAGGGGAAGGATATCGCGGTCAACGTCATCTCCAAGTCCGGCACCACCACCGAACCGGCGCTGGCTTTCCGGGTGTTCAAATCGCTGCTCGAAAAGAAGTACGGCGCCGAGGGCGCCAGAGAGCGCATCTACTGCACCACTGACAAGGCCCGCGGCACCCTGAAGGAGCTGGCTGACCGGGAAGGCTATGCCACCTTCGTCGTCCCGGACGACGTGGGCGGACGGTTCTCGGTGCTGACCGCCGTCGGCCTGCTGCCGATTGCCGCCGCAGGCTGCGACATTGAAAAGCTCATGGAAGGCGCCCGCGCCGCCCAGAACGCTTTCATGGAACCCGATCTCGCGAAAAATGAGTGCTACCGGTATGCCGCTACCCGCTTCGCCCTCTACCAGAAGGGCAAGGCGGTCGAGATTATGGCCAGCTTCGATCCCTGCTTCGCCATGATGGCGGAATGGTACAAGCAGCTCTTCGGCGAGAGCGAGGGCAAGGACGGCAAGGGACTCTACCCCTCTTCTGTCATCTTCTCCACCGACCTCCACTCGCTGGGGCAGTTCATCCAGGACGGCTCCCGCATCATGTTCGAGACCTTCATCGACATCCAAAAGCCCAAACAGGACTTCTTCATCGAGGAGGATCCGGAAAACCTCGACGGTCTGAACTTCCTCTCCAATCAGGAGATGTCCAATGTCAACCGCAAGGTCATGGAGGCCACCATTCTGGCCCACACTGAGGGCGGCGTCCCCGCAGTTGTGCTGGAGCTGCCCGAAATCAACGAGTTCGAACTGGGCTATATGATCTACTTCTTTGAGAAAGCCTGCGCCATCTCCGGCTACCTGCTCGGGGTTAACCCCTTCGACCAGCCCGGCGTGGAGGGCTATAAGAAGAACATGTTCGCCCTGCTGGGCAAGCCCGGCTACGAGGACCGGAAGGCAGACCTTGAGGCGCGCATCTCCAAATAAGCTACCCACACATTCAAGCAATACATTATCATAAATGGAGGTAACCAATATGATTACTCTGATCGTAGGCAAAAAAGGAACCGGTAAGACCAAGATCCTGGTCGACATGGTCGCCAAGGCGGAAGCCGCCTCCAGCGGCAACGTCGTCTGCATCGAGTGGGTGCCGAACCTCACCTACAGCATCCCCCCCACAGTCCGTCTGATGGAGACGTCCAAGGACGAAATCGAGGGATATGAGGAGTTCTATGGATTCCTGACCGGCGTGCTGGCCGGCAACTTCGATATCACCGACCTGTTTGTGGACTCCACCCTCCGCATCGGCGGGCGGGATTACGACAAGCTGGGCAAATTCCTCCAGAAGCTCAACAAGTCGGTTGGCGACCGCGATGTCAACATCGTCTTTACCGTATCGGCGGATCGGGAAGAGCTGCCCGAATCTGTCACTGCTTTCATCAAATAATCTCGCAGCGCGCGCGGGAGCCGGGGCGCCTCGCCGGGAAACCGGCGGGAGCTTTGGCTCCCGCGTTGTTTTCTGCAAAAAGTTCGAAAGGAATGGCGCCGATGAAGCGTGTAACACTCTTTGACTCCACCCTGCGGGACGGCGCGCAGGGGGAGGGCATCAGTTTTTCCGTCAACGACAAGCTCCAGATTCTTCGCTTGCTCGACGGGCTTGGCATCTCCTATGTGGAGGCCGGAAATCCCGCCTCCAACCCCAAGGACCAGGAATTTTTCCGCCGGGCGGCGGGACTGCCTCTCCGCCACGCCAGGCTGGTCGCCTTCGGCGCGACCCGGCGGCCGGGCGTTTCCCCCGCCGGGGACGCGGGG
>CALXIG010000180.1 GCA_944388305.1 uncultured Clostridia bacterium | reverse complement strand
GCCGGTGGACATATCGACGCCGGGAATGTGCTTCATATCGGGATGGCCCTGGAGCATTGCGCCGATGTGGCGGAGGCTTTTGAGTTCCTCCTCCGGGAAATATCCGCGGGCGGCCAGCGCGGCATAGAGAGCCGGCGCGCAGTGCCCTTTGGAAAGAATGAAACGGTCGCGGTCCTCCCAGGCGGGGTTCTGCGGGTCGATCTTCATCTCTTTCCAGTAAAGGTACGCGAGATCCTCCGCGATGGAGAGGGAGCCGCCGGGGTGGCCGGATTTGGCGTGGAAGGTCCCCTCGATAACGCCCATCCGGATGCGGCAGGCGATTTTCTGCAGTTCTTTTTTCTGGATTGCATCCATACTATCAGTCCTTTCGGTTAATCGTTCTTGGAAAAAACAGCTTCCGGACCGGCAAGCAGCTCGCCGATCACTGCGGCGACCGCGCCCTCCTCATTGGAGCAGGTCGTCCGTCCGGCCAGCGCACGGACAGAGGGGTAGGCGTTCGCCACTGCGTACCCGGCTCCGGCCACCTCAAGCATCTCGAGGTCGTTGTCGCAGTCGCCGATGGCAACGGTGCGGGAGAGGCTTATGCCGCAGCGGGCGCAGAGGGCGGAAAGCGCTGCCCCCTTCGAAGCCATAGCGGGCAGCATCTCAAAATAAAACTTCTCGGAGCGGACAAAACGCACGCCCGGCGCGTCCAGGCTCTCCAGAAAGGTCCGCAGCGCGTCCATCTTCTCTTCAGGGAGAGCGAACATGACCTTGAGCCAGCGCATGGAACGCACCTTCTCCAGATCCGCCCGGCGGTAGGGCACCTGAACCAGACCGCCCAGGTGCTCCTCGATCATCGGCGTCACACGGACGGCGTAAAGTCCCTCCGGTGTCAGGACCTCCACCCCCATCTCTGTGGAAAACCGCTCCATCGCCTTTTCCACAGCAGCGTGTGCAGCCGGTGGAATTTCTGCCGTCCAGAGCGGCCGCCTTTGAATGGGGTCGTAGAGCATCGCGCCGTTATAGAGGATGACCGGCAGATCCAGCGGCAGGAGATCCAGCAGAAAAGCGGCGGTCGGAAGAGAGCGCCCGGTGGCAATGGTGAATTTTCCGCCCTGCGCCTTCCACTCCGCAATGGCGGCGAGATCGGCGTCCGAGACCGACTTGTCCTCCCGCAGCAGGGTGCCGTCGCAGTCAGTGACCAGCAGAATGTCAGAAAATTTCATTGGTTTCCCCTCCCCTGCCGGAAATTTTGCGGAGCTTTTCCAGAAAATCGGTAAAATACGGCGGCAGGCCGCTGTCGAATTCCAGGTATTCCCCCGTCGAAGGGTGGACAAATCCGAGCTTCCGGGCGTGCAGGCACTGCCCGCCGAGGGAGGCAATGCACTTTTTCGGCCCGTAGACCGGGTCCCCCGCGACCGGGTGCCCGATATGGGCCATGTGGACGCGGATCTGATGAGTGCGGCCGGTTTCCAGCCGGCATTCCACCAGTGTAAAGCCGTCAAAGCGTTCGAGCACCCGGTAATGGGTGACAGCCTCCCTTCCGCCGGGGACGACCGCCATTCTTTTGCGGTCGTTGGGATGCCGGGCAATGGGGGCGGAGACTGTCCCCTCCTCCTGTTTGAGATTGCCGTAGACGACGGCGTTATACACCCGGGTAAAGCTGTGGTCCGCGATCTGTGCGGCGAGAAACTGATGGGCGCGGTCGTTTTTGGCGACCATCAGAAGGCCGGAGGTGTCCTTGTCAATGCGGTGGACGATGCCGGGGCGGATGACCCCGTTGATGCCGGAGAGGCTGCTGCCGCAGTGCCACAGCAGCGCGTTCACGAGGGTCCCATCCGGGTTGCCGGGTGCCGGGTGAACCACCATCCCCTTGGGTTTATTGACGACCAGCAGGTCCGCATCCTCGTAGACGATGTCCAGCGGAATCTCCTGCGGAGCCGCTTCCGCCAGCTCCGGCTCGGGGAGCTGAACCTCGGCGGTATCCCCGGCCCGCAGGCGGTAATTTTTTGCAGCCGGCGCGCCGTTTACCAGCACCATCCCCTGCCCGATCAGCTTCTGGACAGAGGAGCGGGTGTGCCCCTCCATTTTTCCGGCGAGAAAGGCGTCCAGCCGCACGCCGTCCTCCACAGCGGTGAAGCAGAGCCGTTCCGTCACCGGCTCTCCTCCTTCTTTCTGCCGGCGAATTCGTGGAAAAAGACGTAGCAGACCAGCAGGAAGGTCCCAACCACCACGCAGATATCGGCGAAGTTGAAGATGGCGAAGTCAATGATCTTGACATGGATGTAGTCGACGACATAGCCGCGGTAGACCCGGTCGATGAGGTTCCCGACTCCGCCGCCGATGATGACGCAGACCAGAAAAACCGGCGCGGTGTCGTGCAGCTTGCCGGTCATCACCAGCAGAATCAGGATGAGCAGCACCAGCGCCGTGCCCCAGATGAGCAGCCAGTCCTGCCCCTGCATCATCCCAAAGGCCATGCCGCGGTTTTCCAGGTAGGTGAAGTGAAAGACATCCTCGATGATGGGGTAGGTGCCGATGGGCTTGAGGCGGTCGATTGCCAGCAGCTTGAGCAGCTGGTCGATCACAACCAGAGCCACCGACATCAGCAGTGCGAGATAGCGTTTCATGCGTTCCTCCAGATACAGACAGGTACAGGAAATTGCCGCTGGAGCAGTTCCGGCGGCAATTTCCGATCATGTTTACTCGACAACGGCGGCGCAGCGGGCGCAGAGGGTGGGATGCGCGCTGCTCTGGCCGACAGTGCGGTCGTGAAGCCAGCAGCGCTCACACTTCTCCCCTTCCGCCAGAGCGGAGGTGACAAAGAGCCCTTCTGTCTCCCCGGCATACTCGCCGGAATCCCCCTCGGCCACTTCCACCTCGGAGACGATGAAGAGGGACGCGAGCTCGCCCTCCAGCGCCTTCAGGCGCTCATAGAGCCCGCCCTTGCAGGAGAGGGTGATCTTCGCGTCGGTG
>CALXIG010000179.1 GCA_944388305.1 uncultured Clostridia bacterium | reverse complement strand
ACCTATCATGATTTCAGCAGGCGATTTCAGAAATGGACTCACCTTTGACATGGACGGCGACGTCATGCAGATCATCGAGTTCCAGCATGTAAAACCCGGTAAGGGCGCGGCTTTCGTCCGCACCAAGATCCGCAACGTGATCACCGGTGCTGTGACCGAAAAAACCTTTAACCCCACCGAAAAATTCCCCGAGGCGTTCATCGAGCGCCGCGAAATGGAATACCTCTACAACGACGAGAATCTGTACTACTTCATGGACACCGAGACCTACGAGCAGCAGGCAATCGACAGCCAGCACCTCGGCGACGGTTTCCGTTTTGTCAAGGAAAATACCCCCGTCAAGGTCCTGTCCTACAAGGGTGTTGTCTTCGGCGTGGAGCCTCCGAACTTTGTTGAACTCCAGGTCGTGAAAACCGATCCCGGCTTCAAAGGCAACACCGCCACCAACGCCACCAAGCCCGCTACCCTGGAAACCGGCGCGGAAATCAAGGTGCCGCTCTTCATCGACGAGGGTGAAATGATCCGCGTGGATACCCGCACCGGCGAGTACATGGAGCGCGCGTAATTTATCCGCTTTTCCCCAAAGGAGGAACCACTATGGAACTGCTTGAAAAAGTTGCGTATCTGAAGGGCCTGATGGCCGGCATGGAGCTGGACCCGGAAAAGAAGGAAACCAAGCTCTTTAACGCGATTCTGGACACACTGGACGATATTGCCAACGCTGTCGCCGATATTGAGGAAGAAACCGACGAGATGAGCGATGTCATCGACGTTCTGGACGAAGACCTCGGTTCCCTCGAAGAGACCGTCTACGGCGATGACGGGGACGGGGACGAGGACGAGGATGACTGCGAGGAGTGCGGCTGCGAGGACGGCGAGCTCTACGAGGTCACCTGCCCTACCTGCGGCAACACCCTCTATCTCGACGAGGAGATGCTCGACGAGGGCGAGATGAGTTGCCCCAACTGCGGCCAGGAGCTGGAATTCGACCTCGGTCTGGATGGCAACGACTGTGCCCAGGAGCACGGCGGCTGCGGCTGCGAAAAATAACCTGGTGAAACGGGGCCTCTCGGGGACTCCCCTTTCATAAATTTTATTTATTGTTTCGGGGCGGAGTGCAATTCTCCACCGGCGGTAAAAGCCCGCGAGCGCTTCGGCGTTGATCCGGTGTAATTCCGGAGCCGACGGTATAGTCCGGATGAAAGAAACAGTACATTTTTCGCGTCATCCTGAAAACAGAAGCGTAAGAAACGTACTGCGCCCGCGGAGGAGTCTCTGCGGGCCTTTTTCTTTCCCATTCTTCCCCGCGGAAAGGAAAATCTGTATGAACGCAAATCCAAACACCAAAACCCGCTCTCTCAACATCCGCAAAATGACGATGACCGCCCTGCTGGGCGCGCTGGCCACAGTGCTGATGTTCATCAGCTTCAAGGTGCCGTTTATGCCGAGCTTCATCTCGCTCGACTTTTCGGAGCTGCCCGCCCTGATTGCGGCATTCAGCATGGGGCCGTTGAGCGGCGTCGCTGTCTGTCTCATCAAAAATCTGGTCAACGTCTTCGCCTCCTCGACCGGCGGCATTGGAGAGCTCTCCAACTTCCTGCTGGGGTGCTGCTTTGTCCTGCCGGCGGGACTCATCTACCGCGATAAAAAGGACCGGCTGGGCGCGCTGATCGGCGCACTGAGCGGCGCGGTGGCCATGGCGGTCGTCAGCGCCTTCACCAACTACTTCATCGTCTACCCCATCTACATGAACTTCATGCCGCTGGAGGCGATCATGGGGATGTATCAGGCCATCAATCCCAACGTCGAAACCCTCTGGGAGGCGTTGTGGGTCTTCAACGTCCCCTTCACCTTTATGAAAGGGATGTGCAGCGTCATCGTCACCTTTCTGGTGTACAAAAAAATCTCTCCGCTGATTCACGGGAAGAAATAATGAAAAACGGAGATTCCCCGCATCATCGAAAGATGGTGCGGGGAATCTGCTGTCTGCGCCTTATTTCGAGAATTCCGCGAAAGCGCGGTAGGTCGAGTAGACGTCCACCTTGGAGGTCAGCTCAAAGGGCGCGTGCATCGAGAGCACCGGCACGCCCACATCGATGGTGTCGACGTCCAGCTCGGCGATATACGCCGCCACGGTGCCGCCGCCGCCCTGATCCACCTTGCCGAGCTCAGAGGTCTGCCAGAGGACGCCGCCGTTATCCAGCATCCGGCGGACCCAGCCCATGAATTCGGCGGAGGCGTCGGAGGAGCCGCCCTTGCCGCGGGAACCGGTGTACTTGCAGATGGAGACGCCGTAATTCAAGAAGGCGTTGTTCTTCCGCTCGGAGACGTCGGGGAAGGTGGGGTCAAAGGCCGCGCTCACGTCGGCGGAGAGGCACTTCGACTTGCCGAGCACCGTCCGCCCGGCGATGCCGTGGGCCGCCGCCAGGTCCTCGATGAAGTGGCGCAGGAAGGCGCACTTCATGCCGGTGCTGCCGCAGGAGCCGATCTCCTCCTTGTCGGCGAAGATGCACATGACGGTGTTCTCGGGGTCCTTCGCGCCGAAAACGGCCTCCATCTCGGTGTAGGCGCAGACGCGGTCGTCCTGGCCGTAGCCGCCCACCATGCTGCGGTCAAAGCCGATGTCACAGGCCCGGAATGCGGGGACCACTTCCAGCTCGGCGGAGAGGAAGTCAGCCTCGGTGATGCCGTACTTGTCGTTCAGGAGCTTTAAGATGGCAAGCTTCACCCGCTCGCTCGCCTCGTCGTCGCGGAAGGGCATCGAGCCGATGACCAGGTTCAGTTCCTCGCCGCGGAGGATTTCTCCGGCGGGGCGTTTCATCTGGTCGGCCGCCAGATGGGGCAGAAGGTCGGTGACACAGAAGACGGGGTCGCCCGCGTCCTCACCGACGCTGACCTTGACGGTGGAGCCGTCCGCCTTCACCACCACGCCGTGGAGGGAGAGCGGAGTCGCGCCCCACTGGTATTTCTTGATGCCGCCGTAGTAGTGGGTCTTGAAGTAGGCCATTTCGTTATCCTCATAGAGAGGGACCTGCTTTAAGTCCAGACGGGGGGAGTCGGTGTGGGCGGCCATGATGTGAACTCCTTCGGTGAGAGGCTTTTTACCCACGACGCAGAGGATGAGGGCCTTGCCGCGGTTGTTCAGATAGACCTTGTCGCCGGCCTTATAGGCTCTGGCAGGGTCAAAGGCGGTAAACCCGTTTTCCTCCGCGCGGGCGACTGCGTAATCGACAGCTTCCCGCTCGGTCTTGCTGCGGTTCAAAAAGTTCTTGTACTCCTCGCAGAAATCGAAGGCCTTTTTCAGTTCCTCCTCGCTGAGGAGAAGGCCGCCATGCTTCTTTTCCAGAAACAGCGCCTCTTTCAGTTCTTTTGCGTTGCTCATCGTCATTTCTCCTTTTTTGAATTTGTATGATACAGGCTGGTTATTCCAGTTTGTACAGCTTTTGATACAGAAGCCTTGCGCCCTCCGCGTCGGTGACGAACTCCCGAACCTCATCGTCCGGAATGGCGGTCAGGTTCGCGCCATCCGCGCTGCATGCGGGGTCGGAAAGCCAGGCTTCCACCTGCTCCTCTCCGGCGCAGTAGGCCGCGATCACCGCGCGCTCCGAGGAAAACGCCTCCGACAGCCGCGCCAGATAGGCGGCGCCTGCCCGAATGCTCTCCTCCGGGTCTGAAAGGGCGCCGGAATCCTCTCCGCCGGAGATTTCCGCATACTGCGCCTCGCTCAGTGGGAGGATTCCCCGGCGGCCGCCCTCGTCGTAATCCTCCTGGAGGCCGCTGGCAGTCTTCATTACCGCGTAGAGCAGCGAGGGCGGAAGCGCGCACTCTGCGGCCGAACGTGAGACCGCGTCCTCATATTTCCGGGGGTATTGCAGGGCAAAGATGCCGGCGAACGCCGCCCACAGAAAGAGCACCAGCGCCACAAAGGCAGCCGTCAGAACCAGCAGGGAGCGGACAGTGGAATTTCCGGCCTTCTCCAACCGGTCAATCACCGGCTGCGCGGCTCTTTCCAGCTCCTCCGGCGTCCCGTTGTTGCGGAGGATGTAGCTGGACCTGAAGCGGTAATAGCTCTCCGGGTGCTGCGCTTTGATGCGGCGCAGGGCCTCCGCCTCGGTGAGACCGTCCCGCTCCACAATCCGGCGCAGCCGGAGCGTTTCATCGGCCAGCACCGCCACCGTTCGGACGCAGAGCTTATTCGCCCCGCTTTCAAACAGCGTGGGCGCGTCCAGCAGGATGCGGACCCTGCCGGCGGCGGCCAGCGCGCCGATCTTTTCCTCAATCCGCCGGACGATCATGGGATGCAGGATGGTATTGAGCTTCAAAAGCTCGTCCGGATCGGAAAAGACCCGGGCGCCCAGCGCCTTCCGGTTGAGGGTTCCGTCCTCATGCAGCACGTCCATCCCGAACAGCTCCCCCAGCCGTTTCGCGACATAAGGGTCCGCCGTCACCTCCCGGGAAACCAGATCGGCGTTGATGACGGCGTAGCCGTTCTTGCGAAATGCCTCGGAAACAGTGGTCTTCCCCGCGCCGGTCTGGCCGGTGAGTCCCACAACCAGCGGTTTTTCAGCCATGTTCCTTCTCCTTTCCCGCGAATCTGCGCCTCACAGTTTGATCACCGTAAAACCGGCGGCGCGCAGCAGACGGTTGAGCACCGCCAGTCCCACGCCTCTGGCGTCCGGCATCCGCACATAGACGGTGCGGGCGCCTTTTTCGTCGCACTCCCGCAGGCAGTCGAAGAGCCGCCGCGCCTGCTCCGTTTCCTCGCGCTCCCCGCCGAAGGGCAGGGTGGGGACAACGAGACGCGCAGCTTCCGCCCGGCTTGCCATCGCAAAGACGCCCTCCGCCGCGTGGGCGTTGACATAGCGGAGAAAATCCTCCTCCGTCCCATCCAGCAGAATGACCTGGGCGTTGGGCGCATAGTGCTTGTACTTCATGCCGGGCGAAAGGGCCTTTTCCCCCTCCCTGAGCTGGTGAAGCACCCCGCCGTCCACCTCCACCCGGCAGTGCCGGGAAAGCATCTCCACCGTAATTCCGCCGGGGCGGAGCAGCCGCACATGGTCCTCCCCCACCGCAATCACGGTGGATTCCACCCCGACGGCACAGTCTCCGCCATCGAGGATGAGGGGAATGCGGCCGTTCATATCCTCATAGACGTGAGAGGCCCTGGTGGGGCTGGGCTTTCCGGAGAGGTTGGCCGACGGCGCCGCCAGCGGCAGCCCGCTCTCCCGGATAACCGCCTGTGCGGCGGGGTGGGAGGGCATCCGCACCGCAACTGTATCCATCCCGCCGGTTGTCGCAGGCGGAACTCTGCCGCTCTTCTGAAAAATCATGGTCAGCGGCCCCGGCCAGAAGGCCGCTGCCAGCGTCTCCGCAAGCCGGGGGCAGCGGGCCGTCAGGGGATACAGGTCCTCCAGTGCCGCGATATGGACGATCAGCGGGTTGTCGGAGGGGCGTCCCTTGGCGGAATAAATGCGCCGGGCGGCTTCCGGGTCCAGGGCGTTGGCCGCGAGGCCATAAACCGTCTCGGTGGGGATGCCCACCACCTGGCCTTCCCGCAGCAGCCGGGCCGCCAGAGCAATCCCCGCGCTGTCGGCGGGGAGAAGTTTCGTTTCCATGCTGAATCAGGCTCCCTCTTTCCCGGCGTCAGTTTTCGCCCTGCGCCGCCAGCAGCTCTGCCTGCCGGGCGGTGATGAGGGCGTCGATAATCTCGTCCAGTTCGCCGTTCAGAAAGGCGTCCAGATGATAGATGGAAAGTCCGATGCGGTGATCGGTGACCCGCCCCTGCGGGTAGTTGTAGGTGCGGATGCGCTCGGAGCGGTCTCCGGTTCCGACCTGGCTTTTCCGCTCGGCTGCAATGGCGGCGTTCTGCTCCTGAACCTTTGCGTCGTAAAGGCGCGAGCGGAGAACCTTCATCGCCTTCTCCCGGTTTTTCATCTGGCTGCGCTCATCCTGGCATTCCACCACAACGCCGGTCGGAATGTGGGTGATGCGGATGGCGGATTCGGTCTTGTTGACGTGCTGGCCGCCCGCGCCGCTGGAGCGGTAGGTGTCGATCTGGAGGTCGGCGGGGTTGATCTCGAACTCCACGTCCTCCGCCTCCGGCAGCACCGCCACCGTCACAGTGGAGGTGTGGAT
>CALXIG010000178.1 GCA_944388305.1 uncultured Clostridia bacterium | reverse complement strand
GCCACTCTCGCTCTGCCAGCAAGGCGGCGCCCTTGTCCCGGTTGACGTTGGGAAATCCGCGGCGGAAACCTCGCGGTCCGCCCTGCTTGACGAGGCAGCCAGGCAGCTTGCCGCCTACTTTGCGGGGGAACTGCGGACGTTTGCGCTGCCGCTCGCGCCGGCCGGTACCCCCTTCCAGCGCAGGGTCTGGGCCGCTCTGCGGGAAATTCCCTACGGCGAGACGCGCAGTTACGCGGAAATTGCCGCCATGGCCGGCTGTCCGCGGGGGTACCGGGCGGTCGGACTCGCGAACAACCGCAACCCGCTGCCCATTCTCATCCCCTGCCACCGCGTCATCGGCGCAAACGGCGCGCTCACCGGCTATGCGGGCGGGCTGGCGGTCAAGGAAAAGCTGCTCCGCCTGGAGGGAGCGCGCCTATGACCAGAGAGGATTGCCGCGCCCGGCTGCTTGCAATGGCCGAGGAGAAGTATCGCTGCTTTTCTGCCTCCCTGCTGCCCGGCGTCGGGGAAATCCGGGGCGTGCGCCTGCCCGCACTGCGGAAGCTGGCCGCGCGGATGCTGCGGGACGAAGAGTGGGAGGAATGGCTGACTGCTTATTTTTCCGAAGAGGAGCGCTGGTTTGAGGAGGATATGCTGGCGGGTTTTCTGACGGCAGGCGCCAAAATATCGCCGCAGGACCGCATGGAGCGGATTCACCGTTTTCTGCCCCGCGTCACCAACTGGTCGGTCTGCGACAGCTTCTGCGCCTCGCTCTGGGAGGCGGCGCGGATGCGGGAATTCTACTGGCCCTTTGTGGTGGAATGTCTGAAAAGCGGCGGCGAATTTCCGGCGCGGGCAGGCGCTGTTTTGCTGCTGGACCACTACCGCGCGCCGGAGTGGACGGAACGCGCGCTGGAAGCGCTCCGCACCGCTGTTTTGCCCGGTTATTATGCCGAAATGGCGGCGGGCTGGGCGGTCTCGCTCTTTTATCTGGACAGCCGCGAACAGACGCGGCCCTATCTGGCGGAGGGAGTGCTGCCCGCGGAAGTGCGCCGCATCGCCTTGCGCAAGATCCGGGAATCGCGGCGGTGCCTGCCGGAGGAACGGCAGCAATTTGCCGCAGAAAGGAGGAAGGGCCGGTGATCCTCAGCGCGAGCCGCCGGACCGACATCCCGGCATTTTACAGCGAATGGCTGGAGAAGCGCCTGCGGGAAGGGCGGGTCCAGATCCCAAACCCCTACCGCCCGCACCAGGTGCGGGAGCTGCGTTTTTCGCCGGAGACGGTGGACTGTGCCGTTTTCTGGACCAAGGACGCCCGGCCGCTGCTGCCGCGCCTGAAAGACATCGCAAAGATGGGATACCCGTTCTACTTTCAGCACACCCTGACCCCTTATGGGCCGGAACTGGAGCCGGGCCTGCCGCTCAAACGTGCTGTTTTGGACGGAATGCGGCAGATCGGGGAGGCGTACGGTCCGGACGCGCTGGTTTGGCGCTATGACCCCATTGTGCTGGGCTTCGGCTGGAGTGCAGAGCGGCATTTTGAGGCTTTCGGACAGCTTTGCCGGGCGCTTCGGGGTGCCGCGGGCCGGTGCGTGGTCAGTTTTCTGGACCTCTATCCGGGGAGAATGAACTGCCGCGCTTTTGCGGAAATCCCGATGGAGGAACGGGAACGGCTCGCCGCCGGATTCGGGAAGATTGCGGCAGAGTGCGCGCTGCCGCTTTACGCCTGCGCGGAAGCAGGGGATTACCGCCGGTACGGGATTGCGCCTTCCGCCTGCATCGACAGCGTGCTGGTTTCCAAAGCGGCCGGCCGCCCGGTTGCGGCGGGGAAAGACCGGAACCAGCGCCCGTCATGCGGTTGTGCCGCCAGCATCGACATCGGCATGTACGGCAGCTGTCCGCACGGCTGCCGCTACTGCTACGCTTCGGGGAACAGACAGCTCTCCCGCCGCGCGCACTGTCCGGATTCCCCGCGTCTGCTGGGGTGGCAGGAACCGGGGGACGCGGTCACGCCAGTTATTCCGGACACCGCGGGGCAGCTCTCCCTTTTTTGAAGGGAAGGGGGCGGTTTCCCCGTTTTCTGAGAAAAGACGGAAAGGAGGTTCGACATGGGCTGTATCGGAAACGCGCTCTGGTTTCTTTTCGGAGGGCTTCTGCTTGGACTCGGATGGACGCTGGTGGGGGTGCTGTGGTGTGTCACCATTGTGGGGATTCCGGTTGGAATGCAGTGCTTCAAATTTGCGCAGCTCGCCTTTTTCCCTTTTGGCAAAGAGGTTTACTATGGCGGCGGGGCCGGTTCGTTTCTGCTCAATCTCCTCTGGCTGCTGCTGGGCGGTATTGCGCTGGCGCTCGAGGCGGCGCTGATCGGGCTGGTGTTCTGCGCCACCATCGTGGGCATTCCCTTTGGGATGCAGTGCTTTAAAATTGCGAAGCTCGCCCTCATGCCGTTCGGCGCGGAGGTCGTGGGATAAGGGCAGCTTTTTCCTGAAAAAGAAGCGGGGGACAGCCAAAAGCTGTCCCCCGGATATTTTCCGCAGACAATTACCCCAGATCCTGCACGTCGGTCAGCAAAATCTCCGGCTTTTCAAAGCCTTCCAGTTCCAGCACGACGATCTCATTCTCCCCTTCCTTTAAAAGCGGCGCAGGGAGGTAGAGGGTCTTTTGCGGCCCCGCGGTGTTCCAGTAGCGGCCGAGATTGAAGCCGTTGATATAGACGCAGCCCTTGGTAAAGCCATCCAGCCGGACGAAGGTGTCCGCCTTTTCCGCGGCGGAGAAGGTCCCGCGCAGGAAGGCCGGGCAGCGGCTTTCTTCCAGCGGCTGATAGCGCAGCTCGCGCAGGTCGTCACAGGGGAGCGGGTACATTTTCCAGCCGAACTGGAATTGATAACCGGCCTTGACGCCGTGCAGAATGCCTTTCTCGTCCCGCAGCTTGGGTCCATAATTGATCCGGCCGAGGTTTTCAACCAGCAGGGAAAGGACTGCCTCTTCGCCGTTCGCGAGGGTGATCCGGACGGAATCATCCCGCTTGCCGGTGCGCTCCTTGACGCCCTTTTTCTCGCCGTTGACGTAAAGGATCGCCCGGTCGTGGAGCCCGTCGACGACAATCTCGGCGTCCGTGCAGGGGCCTTTGACGGTGGTTTCGTAGAGGACAAATCCGAAATCCTGGCCGAGTTCCTCCATCGTCAGGGTGTGGGGGCAGCGGACCGGTTCCGGCAGATTGTCGAACAGCGGCGCCTGTTGGGTGAGGCGGACAGCGCCGTACGCTTTTTTGGGGAGATTTGCCACGGGAAGAACCGGCGCCTTGCCGAAGTGCTTTTCGACTACCTCTCTGATGGCGTAATATTTGGGCGTCAGATCGCCGCATTCGCTGACCGGGCAGTCGTAGTCGTAGCTCGTGACGGTGGGCTGAATTCCGCCGTCATAGTTTGCGCCGTTGATAAAGCCGAAGTTTGTGCCGCCGTGGAACATGTAGAGATTGACCGAACCGCCGTCGGAGAGCATCTCGTCAAGGGTCTGTGCGGTGTCGTCGCTTTCGCGGACGTGGTGGGCCTCGTACCAGTGATCGAACCAGCCATTCCAGAATTCGGTGCACATGGCCGGCTGATTCGGACGGAAGGCGCGCAGGGCGGCGAAATTTTCCCGTCCGCGGCTTCCGAAGTTGGCGGTCTCGAGATATTCGGGCAGCGAACCGCCGCCCAGCATCAGGCCATCGGTGCCGTCTGAGGTGAAGTAGAGCTCGTTTACGCCGTTTTCGTGGTAAATTTTGGCGATCGCGCGGAGATAATCCTTGTCGTTGCCGTAGCTGCCATACTCATTTTCCACCTGCACCATGAGGATGTTGCCTCCGTTTTCGGCGAAATAGGGGCGGAGTTCATCGAAGAGGCGGTGGTAATAGCGGGAGACTTTGGAGAGGAAGGTCTCGTCGTAACAGCGCAGGTGCATCTTCTGATAGGTCAGCAGCCAGGAAGGCAGGCCGCCGAATTCAAGCTCGGCGCAGATGTAGGGGCCGGGCCGGAGGATCACGTACAGGCCCAGCTCCTGCGCGGTCCTGACGAAACGTGCGATATCCAGGCCGCCGGAAAAGTCGAATTCGCCCTCCCGGCGCTCGTGGAGGTTCCAACAGGTGTAGGTTTCCACCGCGTTGAAGCCGCAGGCACGCAGCTTGCGCAGGCGGTCCTCCCAGTATTCGGGGACAACGCGGAAATAGTGGATGGTGCCGGAAATCAGCCGGAACGGCTGTCCGTCCAGATAGAATTGCTTGCTGTCATAGGTCAGTCTGCTCATACGTTCCTCCATTCTCCGCCGTGTGCGGATGTTCTGTTATCAGTATACCGGGAAAATGACAGTTTGGCAAGGGGGTGTTTCTCAGATGCGGCATTTTTCTCCGGCAGCGGAGCGTTCCGGTTTTTCAGACTTGAGGACAAGGCAGCAAATCATGACGCAGGCTGCGCCGTTGAAGGATTGAATGAAAATACGGAAATTTCAAATGCAGCCGTCTTTTCCAATTCGTTTTTCTTACAATAATCCAATGATTCCCGAATTTTACTATTTGCAAACCGACAATAACACTATAAAATATTGATGAAAGTCAAAAAAACTGGCGATATTTTATCACCTGTTTTAGAATTTCACAAAAGCGGATGGATTTCTGTTTGGAAAAAGGAGTGTGCAATGATGAAAACTCGAAGATGGAAAACAGCTGTGGCGGCGTTTGTGGCAGTATTTACCGCTGCTTCCCTTGTTTCATGCAGCGGTCAGTCCTCCTCCACTGCCTCTTCCGATGCTTCTTCCGCTGTTTCAGGCTCCTCTGACAGTCAGGAGCAGTCCGGAACAGAGGGGGTTGGGCCCTATGATCTCAGCAATCTGAATGAACCGGGCACCATACCGGTGCTGAAGGAAAAGGTGCCGCTCGAAATCCTCATTGTACAGGACACCAACATCGAAGATCTGGAAACGAATGAATTTACCAAGAGGTTGGAAGAGAATGTCAATCTGGACCTTTCGTTTGAGTATCTTCCAGCAGGCAGCGACGCAAAACAGAAATTTGCCATCATGATTTCCAGCGGAGAAACGCTTCCGGATGTTTTGATCGGCACGCTGCTCAGTGCCGTCGAGGCGTATTCCTACGGTTCACAGGGATACTTCCTCCCGCTCAACGACCTCGTTCAGGAAGTCGGCAATTACAGCAAGGCATATTTTGAAAGTGAAGCGGGCGAGGCCATCATGCAGTATGTCTATTCCCCTGATGGGAATATCTATGGCATACCCCGCATCTGTGAGGATATTGGAAATGATTTTTTCCACAGAATGTGGATCAACAAAACCTGGCTCGATGCATTGAATCTCGAGATGCCTACAACGACGGATGAATTTCATGATGTTCTGGAAGCATTCAAGACCCAGGACCCCAACGGAAATGGGAAAGCGGATGAAATTCCTCTGGTCGGAAGTTCAGACGGTTGGCGGCAGAACATCTGGCAGACGCTCTCGTATCCTTTTCTTTACCTGAACAATGAATTCGATTATCTCCAGGTAGGGGAGGATGGAAAGCTGACCGTTTCCTTTATTCAGCCGGAGTTCCGGGATGCTTTGGAGTATATGAATCAGCTGTGCACAGAAGGACTCCTGGACCCGCTTTCTTTTACGCAGAAGCAGACTGAGTTCAAACAGCTTCTCGAAAATGAAGAGGTTCAGATCATCGGCTGCATTCCTGCCGGGTCTACCAGTGTCTATCAGACAACCAGCAAGAGAAAAGAAGATCTGACCCATGTTCCTCCTCTGACCGGGCCGGATGGAGCATGTTACGCCGCTTACACCGCTTCCTCTCTTCCGGAAATCGGCGGCTTTATTACCAAAGACTGTGCGGATCCGGTTGCGGCTTATGCCATGTTTGATTACATGTACGAACGTGAGACCGCAATCTCTGCCCGTTGGGGCGTAAAAGATGTGGACTGGAAGGAACCCGATGAAGATGCGGTTGGTCTTTATGAAAACCTGGGATATGAACCGTGCATCCAGCATATCAATTATATCTGGGGGACCCTGCAAAACCACCACTGGGGAGAGGTGCATCCGACGCTCCGCACCTATGATATGATCAGCGGACAGGTCTGGGATGGGAATCCTTATGATTACAACTATACCATCGCGCAGGCAATTCCCGATTATATGGATAAATATCCGGAGGATGTCGTACTGCGGCTGATTTACACGCAGGAAGAAGCCGATTCCATTGCGGAGTTTCTTGCAAACCGGGATACAATGCTGAGCGAAACAGTTGCGTCGTTCATTACGGGCGCCCATTCTCTTTCCGAATGGGATAATTTTGTCTCGGATATGAATGCGCTGGGGTTGGAAGATTTCCTGAGTGTCGCGCAAACGGCTTATGACCGTATGCAGCAGAATGGCTGAACCCATATAAAATGATAAAAAGCTCTCCGGCGTCAAAATCAGTTTGGCGCCGGAGAGTTTTTTGCATGGACCATACCGCGGCGGGCAGTGCCCTTACATCTCACCTTTGACCTTGGCAAGCGCCGCCTTTTCGAGACGGGAGACCTGCGCCTGCGAGATTCCGATTTCGGCGGAGACCTCGACCTGGGTTTTGCCGCGGAAAAAACGGAGGGAGATGATTTTCTTCTCCCGGTCGCTCAGCCGGGAAAAGGCTTCCCGCATACTGATTGCGTCGTCCCAGCCGCTCGCGCTCGAATGGTCGGAGATCTGATCCATGACGTAGATGGTGTCCCCGCCGTCCGAAAAGACCGGTTCGTACAGAGAGACCGGGTCGACCACCGATTCGAGCGCAATCACGACGTTTTCCTTGGGCAGGCCGATTTCCCGGGAAATTTCCAGGACATTCGGCTCCCGTCCCAGGCGCGCGGTCAGACGTTCCCGCGCCTGCATCGCCTTGTACGCGGTATCCTTCAGCGAGCGGCTCACACGCATCGGCGAAAAATCGCGCAGATGCCGGCGCACTTCCCCAATGACCATTGGCACCGCATAGGTTGAAAATTTGACGTTCTGACTGGTGTCAAAGTTGTCGATCGCCTTCATCAGGCCGATGCAGCCGACCTGAAAGAGGTCGTCCAGATTTTCGCCGCGGTTGGTAAACCGCTGAATAACGCTCAGAACCAGTCGCAGATTGCCCTGGATCAGTTCGGCGCGGGCCTTTTCGTCTCCCTGATGCATCCGCTCCAGCAGGGCCAGCTTCTCCTTCTCCCGGAGTACCGGCAGCTTGGATGTGTCAATTCCGCAGATTTCCACTTTGTTGAGCATGTGAATTCCCCCCTGACTGCGTGTAAAACGCTGAAGAGAGTATGGACCGCTTTTTCCGGCTTAAGCGGACGCTGGCAGGTGGAAATTCCATTTACAACCGGCAGCGTCTCTGAAATTGTAAATTTTATGAAAATTCCTTTTCGGATGCCGTCGAAAAATGCGGTTTTCTGTCAGGAAACCGCCGCATTTCGCTGTTTTGACAGGCTCTCTATTGAATTTTCGGGGAAAACATGGTAAAATAATATTTCAAGATGATAAGAGACCGGGTGACAGAAGGCCCGTCGGACAAAAGGGACCGGGAGGCAGTATGCTTTTATCAAAATGGAATTATCCGAAAAAAAATCCGCAGTACAGCCGGCTGCTGCAGCATGAATACGGCATTCCCGCCCTCGTGGCGGATATTCTGACAGCGCGCGGCGTCAGTGCGAGCGAAGCCGCCGATTTTTTCGGGGAAGAGTGCGAGCCGGAGGACCCGTTTCTGCTCCCTGATATGGATAAGGCGGTCAAGCGGCTGGAGCAGGCGCTTGCGGATGGGGAAAAAATTACCGTTTACGGCGACTACGACTGCGACGGCGTGGCTGCGACGGTCATTCTCTACCAGTACCTTCAGTCGATGGGGGCAAATGTCGAATGGTACATCCCGGAGCGGCTCGACGAAGGGTACGGACTCAACTGCGCCGCCCTGGATGCCATTCGCGCCGGCGGAACCACGCTGCTCCTCACGGTGGACAACGGCATTTCGGCTGTCGCGGAGGCGGCTCATGCGGCGGACATCGGTCTGGAGCTGATTATCACCGACCACCACCAGGTCGGCCGCGAACTGCCGGGCGCGGTTGCGGTCGTCAATCCGCACCGCGCGGACAGCCGCTGCTCCTTTCAGGATCTCTGCGGCGC
>CALXIG010000177.1 GCA_944388305.1 uncultured Clostridia bacterium | reverse complement strand
GCAAACAGAATGGGGATCGGGAATCCCCACAGCCGGCTGTAGACGCTGATCAGCACAGTGTTCCGCATCAGCAGCGGGAAAAAAGGCGAGGTAAAGAAATCCTGAAAATACCGCAATCCCACCCAGTTGCTGCCGAGAATCCCCTTGACGGGCCGGTAATCCTCAAACGCGATGAGCAGCCCGCCCATGGGAATGTAACAGAAGATGATAAAATACGCGATACAGGGCAGTACCAGCAGCCACAATACCCGTTCCTGCTTGAAGCGCCGCAGCGCCCTTTGCAGGCGGCTTTGCGCCTTTGCCCCGTTGTGCGAGCCCGCCCCATTTGCCGCGGGAATGGATCTGCCGTTCATACTACCCCTCCCTGTCAGATGGTTTGATTATTTTACAGCCTGATACCGGTCGTACTGCGCCTGCCGCACTTCCAGCACTTTGTCCAGCCCGAGCGCCTGGATGTCGCTGACAAACTTGTCAAAGTTATCGAGACTCTCCTGGCCCATGATAAACTTGGTCACCATCTCGTCGCGCAGCGTCTCAATATCGGTGAGATACTGGCTGACGGTGGAAGACTCTTCGCTGGTCAGCGGAATCGCTGCCGGGAAGGAATCCCGGATGTATTCCTGCATCATCTCGGCAGCGGCGACTGCCTCCGGCTGGTGGGAGATGGTCTGCGGCGCCTGGTAGGACCAGTAGCCGTTGAGAGAGCGGTTCCAGGGCAGGGTGGGCATTCCGCCCAGAGTGCGCAGGGCCGCGCTTGTGCCAAGTCCGTCCGGGTTGTTAAGAATGTAGTCGGTAAAGACCGGTTTGCCGTCGACAACCTCGTAGCTCACGCCCTCGACGCCGAAGCAGGTGCCGCGGTTTCCGGCTTCACTGGCATAGAAATAATCGACAAACTTGAATTTGATGTCCAGATCCTCGCAGTCCTTGGAAAAGCCGTACATGCCGCTGACCGGGCCGTACCGCTCGACAAAGGGCTCCGATTCGGAATCTTCCGACGCTTTGGGCGGCTTGACAACCTTATACTTGCCGTCGATGCCGGCCGATTCGAGCGCCTTGTTGTAGGTATCCAGCCCGTTCAGGAAGCGGAACACGCCGCCGGACTGATTGGAGCTGACCTTTTTCATGATCGTGTCGCTGCCCTGCGTGGCAAATTCCTTGTCCAGCAGCCCCTCGGTGTAGCACTTGTTCAGCCAAGCCAGCAGTTCCTTCATCTCCGGGCGGATGTAGTCGTACTGCACCTTGCCGTTTTCATCCACCGACCAGCCGCCGGAAGCATGGGCGTACAGTCCAAACGCCTCGCCAAAGCCAAGTACGCCGATCAGCTGATTGTCGTTGCAGAAGGGGATCTCATCCCGCTGTCCGTTGCCGTTGGCGTCCTCCTCCAGGAAGGTCTTCCAGCAGTTATACCAGTCGTCCAGCGTCTCCGGGTCTTCCAGGCCGAATTTGTCCAGCCAGTCTTCCCGGATCATGAAGGTGTAGGGGTCTGAAAGCGAGGTGCCCGCCACGTCGCTGGTGAAGAAATAGACCTCGCCGTCCGGGCCGGTCACGAATGGCTTGACATAGGGATTTTCCTCATAGAACTGCCGGGTGTAGTAACCGTTTTTCTCGAGCTGCTCGGTGATGGGGATAATCAGCCCGTCTTCCACGTACTTCATCGCGCTGCCCGGAATGTTCAGGAAATCCGGCAGGTCTTCTCCGGCGGAGAGGCGGGTCTGCATAACGGTGGCGTAATCGCTGCTTGGCGTCATCTGCCAGTCGATCTTGACGCCGGTGTCCTCCTCGTACTGCTCCCACACCGGCAGGCCATCGGCATAGTTATAGCCGGTCTGATAGTTTTCGTAGCTGGCAATGGAAATCGTCACAGAGCCGTCCGTCACCAGCGGGAGCTCATACGGTTCATTGGAAGCGGCCGTCGCGGAAGTATCGGAAGAAGCGCCGTTGTCCTGCGAGGATTCCTCGCCGCCGCAGGACGCCAAAAGCATCGAGCCGATCAGGGCTGTCAAAATCAGCCTTGTGAACATGGACTTTTTCATCATCAATATCCTCCTTTGTTTCAATTATAAATTTCACTGCCAGCATTTCCCTCAGCCAGGTCGAAAACAGCCTCCTTTCTCCTGATTTTGGAATCATTCGCTAATCGTAGGCGCTCACATCCACCAGGTCTCTGACCGTCACCGGTTTTCCGGTGCGGATACTCTCATTGGCGCTGATGCCGATGAGAATGGACATGGCGCCGTCCCGCGAGCCGGCGCACTGGCGGAGCGGGTCCGGCATTCCGCCGCGCAGGAGCATTTGCAGCATCCGCTCATCTCCGCCGCCATGGGAACCGCTGCACTTTCGCAGGTCATAGGTGATGGCGTCCCCCTTCCGGTTGAACACCCGAATGTGGAAGCAGGGGTCATCGGTCTCCGTTCCGGAACTGTACTCCCAGGTTTCCAGCCGCCCTTTGCTGCCGCTGATGGAGAGCTTCCAGCCCTCGTAGGGACTGTGTGCCACCAGCGAGTAGCTCATCAGCGCCCCCGCCGAATACCGGACGCTCAGCGACATATTGTCGTAAATGTCAATCTCTCCATCAAAGATACAGCGGTCGCGGTAATACCCGTCTGCGTCCTCACAGCCGAAATACAGCCCCTTAACAAGCGGATCCTCCGCCTTGTCAAAGGCGAATTCGCAGTCCGCGCGCTGCGGGCAGCTGCTGCACCGTTCCCCGTGGGGCCGCCGGTCTTTGCCGTAAAATCGCAGGCTTCCGTTGGCGTAGACCGTCTCGGGATCCTGATCGATCAGCCAGTTGATGATGTCAAAATGGTGCGTCGCCTTGTGCACCAGCAACCCGCCGGAATTTTCAAGCTTCCGGTGCCACCGGCGGAAATAATCGGCCCCGTGAGAGGTGTCCAGCATCCACTCAAAGTCCACGTTGAGCACCTCTCCGACAACGCCCTCCAGCATCAGCTCCCTGATTTTTGCCATGTGCGGCATAAAGCGGCAGTTGAACGTCACTGCAATTTTCCGGCCGGTCCGGCGCTCCGCCTCGAGGATCTCCCGGCAGCGCGCCGCGTCGATGGTCATCGGCTTTTCGCAGATGACGTCGATCC
>CALXIG010000176.1 GCA_944388305.1 uncultured Clostridia bacterium | reverse complement strand
ACCGCACCGGTTTGATTGGCAAACTCCACCCATTTTTTTTTTTTTTTCCGGCTGAACACCGCGCCGGTGGGGGTATTGGGGGAACAGATATAGAGGAGGTCCGCCTGATGTTCCATCGAGGGCTCCGGCACAAAGCCGTTTTCCTTTCCGGAAGGCAGGTGAAGGACTTTGTGCCCGGCCAGAATGTTCGCGTCCACATAAGCCGGATAGGCCGGCTCGATGACCAGCGCAGTGCTGCCGGAATCAAACAGCTCGAGGAGGTCGCCCAGCTCGTCGCTCGCACCGCTCGAGACAAAAATCTCCTCCGTTTCCAGCCGCACGCCGCGCCGGGCGTAATGCCCCTGCACCGCTTCGCGGAAAAAGGGCGCGCCGCACTCGGGCAGGTATCCGTGGAAGGTCTCGGCCTTCGCCTGGTCGTCGACCGCCTCGTGCAGGGCGCGGATGACCGCGCCGCAGAGCGGCAGCGAGACGTCCCCGATGCCGAGCCGGCAGAGGCGGGCATCCGGGTGTGCCGCCCGGTAGGCGTTCACCTTCTGCGCGATGTTGTAAAACAGGTAGGAATCCTGCACTTCGCCGTAATGGCGGTTGGGCTTTGTCATGCGATCGTCTCCCCTTCATAAATCATTTCCGCGGGCCCAGTCATGACGGCCGTCCCGTCCTCCCCGACAGTGATGGCCAGGTCGCCGCCGTCCAGGCGCACCGTCACCGGCACGCCGGCGTCGCAGTGCCCTTCCCGGACCGCAGCGGCGGCCGAGGCGCAGGCCCCGGTCCCGCAGGCCATCGTGATCCCGCTGCCGCGCTCCCACACCCGCATCCGCAGGCAGTTCCTGCCCAGCACCTGCACGAATTCGGCGTTGACCCCGCCCGGGAAGGCGGGATGATGCTCGACAGCCGGGCCGAGCGTCTCAAGCGGCACCGCCCCGGCGTCCTTCACAAAGGTGACGGCGTGCGGGTTGCCGACCGAGACGGGGATGCAGCGCAGGCGCTCCCCCGCCGCATTGATTGCAATCGGTTCCGAGACCTCCGCCTTTCCCATCCCGACCGTCACCGACCGGACCCTGCCGCCCTCGACCGCGAGGTCCAGGGTGCGGATGCCCGACAGGGTCTCGATTGCGAGGCCGGTCTTGCCGGTGTAGCCCTTGTCGTACAGGAATTTTCCGACGCAGCGGATGCCGTTGCCGCACATTTTGGCCTCGCTGCCGTCCGCGTTGAAAATCCGCATCTGATAATCGGCAATTTCGGACGGCAAAATCCAGATCATGCCGTCCGAACCCGCCCCGAAGTGCCGCTCCGACAACCGGACCGACAGTTCCGGCGCGTCATCCGGCAGCTTTTCGGCGTAGACGTAGAGGTAATCGTTGCCGAGGCCGTGCATCTTGGTAAAGCGCATCAGGGTTCCTCCTTTTCCGGGAAAACAGCTTATCAGAACATCTTTACATATTCTTCCCGCCCGGCGCCGACCGATACATACGCGACCGGGCAGTTCACCGCCTCCTCGAGGAAGCGGATATAATTGCGGGCCGCCGCAGGCAGGTCTTCCGGCCTGCGGCAGTGGGAAACGTCGCCGAAGCCCTCGAGGTATTCGATCACCGGCTTTGCACGCAGCAGCCGTTCCCCGGTCGGAAACTCGGCCGTCCGTTCGCCGTCGATCTCGTAGGCGGTGCAGACCGGGATTTTATCGAGGTAGGAAAGGACGTCGAGCTTGGTGACTGCCAGGGAATCCGCCCCCTGCACCCGGACGCCGTACCGGGAGGCCGGCAGGTCAAAGGGACCGACCCGGCGGGGCCGGCCGGTCGCAGCGCCGTATTCGCCGCCTGCGGCGCGCAGCCGCTCCGCCTCCTCGCCGAACAGCTCAACGGTGAAGGGGCCTTCCCCGACGCAGGTCGAGTAGGCCTTCATGATGCCGATGGTGCGGTCGAGCTTCACCCCCGGGATGCCCGCGCCGATGGGCGCGAAAGCGGCGAGGGTCTGGGAGGAAGAAGTGTAGGGGTAGATGCCGAAGTCAATGTCCCGCAGCGCCCCGAGCTGGGCCTCAAAGAGGATGTTCTTCCCCCCCGCAGCCGCCTGCGCGAGGTAGGCGGAGACGTCGGTGACATAGGGCGCGATCCTGGCGCCGTAGGTGGTGAGCCACTCCATCATCTCTTCGGCATTGAGCAGGTCGTGGCCGTATCCCGCGAAGGTGAGGTTTTTCCACTCGACGATGTCGCGGACCTTCTGCCAGAGAGTGTCCCGGTCGGACGAAAGGTCGCCCATGCGGATGCCCTTCTTCATATATTTGTCGGCGTAGACCGGGGCGATGCCGCGGCGGGTCGAGCCGAACTTGCGGTCGGCAAGCCGGTCCTCCTCCATGACGTCGAGCATCTTGTGGTAGGGCATACAGATGATGGCGCGGTCGCTGATCTTCAGGTTCTCAGGCGAAACAGAGATCCCCTTTTCGGTGAGCCGGCCGATTTCGCCGTCGAGGTGCTCAAGGTCGATCACCATGCCGTTGCCCATGATATTGACCGTCCCTTCCCGCAGAATGCCGGATGGCAACAGGTTCAGGATAAATTTTCCTCTGTCGTTGACCACGGTGTGGCCGGCGTTGTTGCCGCCCTGGTAGCGGCAGACAATTTCATAGTCAGACGACAGAAGGTCGACCATCCGGCCCTTCCCCTCATCGCCCCAGTTGATGCCAAC
>CALXIG010000175.1 GCA_944388305.1 uncultured Clostridia bacterium | reverse complement strand
ACCTCGTCGGTGCCCTTCAGACCGTCGGCGATGATGACCGGGCAGCCGCAGGCATAGGGAGTAAAGCCGTTTTCCCAGGCGGCCTCCAGGTGATCCAGCGCGTTTTTGCGGCGGCCCACATAGAGGGTGTTGCAGTCGGTGAGAAAGGGCTTGCCGCCGAGTTCCTTCACCAGATCCGCGACCGCCTTGGCGAAGTTGGGGCGGAGAAAGGAGAGGTTGCCCGGCTCGCCAAAATGGATCTTGATGGCGACAAATTTCTTTTCCATGTCGATCTGCCCGATGCCGGCGGCCTTGACCAGGCGCTGCAACTTGCGCAGCAGATTGTCCCCGGGTTTGGCCCGCATGTCACAGAAGTAGACTTTTGATTTTTCCATGAAAATCATCCTTTCAGTATCTGTCGGATTCCCGCTCTTTTATTGTAACGGATGCAAAAACAGTTGTCAAGGCAACTTTTTTACCGGCAGATTTTGCGCACAGTTTCCAGAATCAGCGAGAGGAGGGCAGGGTCCGCGCCGTCGAAGAGAACCGGCGCCGTCTCGGGAAGGCGGCCGGTCAGAACGGCGTACCAGAGCATCCCCGCGGCATACCGGCCATAGTCCAGGGACAGATGGAACCCGTCCCGGCAGAGGGAGCGTCCGCCTTTGCGGATGTCAAAGGCCGCGTTTTCCCGCAGCCTGCGGATGAGCGCCCCTGTCGGGATGACCGGCAGGCCGTATTCCTCTGCGATTTTCGCGGTGGTTTCCGCGATGGCGTCCGCCATCTTCTCCTGATCGCGGCCGTAGTTTGCAAAGCCGGGATGGTCAGAGGTCCATTCATACGCCCAGGTGGATTGGAAGAAAATCTTCGCCTCCGGGCGCAGCCGCCGCACCTCCTCGAGCAGTTCGCCCAGGAAGGGCGCGTAGGTCTCGTACATACCCGCGAGATGGCTCACCTGCTGGACGGTGACGATCTCCCATTCCTCTGCCAGCAGGCCCTGCTGGAGCGAGCAGGGCGGACCTTCGGCGGCGTCCTCCTGATACTGATAGTCGGCTGCGCCGCTGCGGATATTGCCGGCGTGACGCTCCAGGCTGCACCCGCCGATCATGAGGTTGCGGGCGAAGAGAGGGTGGCTGTCCGCCGCCGCGATCTGCTGAAGATAGCGGGTGGCGTCCTGTGAAAAACTGTTGCCGATGGCGAGAATTTTCAGCATAAAATCCACATCCTTATCAAATTTGGTCAGTTTTATGATAGCAGATGAGGGCGGGGAAGGCAATCGGCAAAACAGCGGATTTCCACATCGGGATTTAGCGGGAATGACGGATTTTTTCCGCGCAAAACGGCTATTTTGCGGACATCCCGCATACAGATAAAGCAGATGAACCAATCCGGGGAAAGGATGATCTGAGTGAAGCTGTTTGACTATCTGGAAAAGGACCCGCCCGCCGGGGAGGCGCCGCCCGCAGCCCCTTATCCCGGGCTCTCCCGGCGCGAAGCGGCCGAGCGGCTGGCACAGTACGGCCGGAACGCCATGCCGGGCGGCAAAAAGGTGAAACCGTTTGCCATTTTTCTCTGCCAGTTCAAGGATTTTCTGACCATGATCCTTCTGGCCTGCACCGCCGTCACCCTCTTTCTGGGGGATTACACCGAGGCGCTGACCATTGGGATCATCGTTCTCTGCAACGGGCTGATGGGATTTTTTCAGGAATACCGCACCGAACGAACGCTGGAGGCGCTGCGGAAAATGGCCGCCCCCAGGGCGAAGGTCTACCGGGACGGGGTGCTGCAGGAGATCCCCGGGGAGGAGGTCGTGCCGGACGATCTGATTCACCTCGAGGCCGGGGACCGGGTCCCGGCAGACGCCTGTCTGCTCGAGGCAGTGGCTCTTTCGGCGGATGAATCCATCCTGACCGGAGAGTCGGCGCCGGTTTCCAAACAGGCCGCCGGACCGGATTTTGCGGGGGACAACAGCCTCCACCAGCCGGGTCTGGTTTACATGGGCACCACCCTCACAGCCGGCCGCGGAGTGGGACGGGTGCTGGCCACCGGCATGGAAAGCCAGATGGGAAAAATCGCCGGAATGATCGGGGAAATCGAGGAGGAACCGACTCCGCTTCAGAAAAAGCTCGACGAGCTCGGCAGGTATATCGCCTTCGGCTGCCTGGGGGTCTGCGCGATTGTCGCCGGGGCGGGAATCCTGCGGGGGGAGCCGCTGCTCGACATGCTGCTGACCGGGGTGAGCCTGGCTGTCGCGGCGGTGCCGGAGGGCCTGCCCGCCATTGTCACCATCTCGCTCGCGTTGGCTGTGGGGCGGATGGTCAAGCAGCGCTCCCTCATCCGCAGGCTGCACGCGGTGGAAACCCTCGGCTGCACCGACGTCATCTGCTCGGACAAAACCGGCACCCTCACCGAAAATAAAATGACCGTCCAGCAGCTCTGGACGGGCGGCGAGCGGTTCGAGGTAAGCGGCAGCGGCTATCAGAAGGCGGGCGATTTCCGGCTGGAGGACGGGCGGCTCGCCGACCCCAACCGCTTTCCGCCGGCGCTGCGGCTGCTGGAAATCGGAGTTTTGTGCAGCAACGCCGTCATCAGCGCGGAAAAAGGGTCCCGTTCCCGGGCGGGCAGCCGGGAGACCGGGGAATATGCCGCGACCGGCGACCCGACCGAGATCGCCCTTCTGATTGCGGCGGCCAAGGCGTCGGTTACGACTTCCTCGCTGGCGGGAGAGTACCGTCGCCTGCTGGAGATCCCCTTTGACAGCAAAAGCAAGTCGATGTCGGTGGTGGTCGAAGGGAAAAACGGGCAGCGCCTGCTGCTTGTCAAGGGCGGATATGACGTCCTGCTCTCCCGCTGTACCGCCTTGCAGACTGCGGACGGCGCCGTGCCGCTGACACCCGCACTGCGGCGTCAGATCGGGGAGGAAAACCGCCGGATGGCCGGACGCGCCCTGCGGGTGCTGGGCTTTGCCTGGAAGGCGCTGCCCTCCGGCGCGGTATCGGAGGAAGCCGCAGCCGCCGCGGGCGGCCTCATTTTTGCGGGGTTGGCCGGGATGATGGACCCGCCGCGAAAGGAGGCGGCAGAGGCAGTCAAAATCAGCCGCAGGGCGGGCATCCGCACCGTGATGATTACCGGCGACCACCGGGATACGGCCTGCGCGGTCGCGCGGGAACTGGGCATCTGGCATGAGGGCGACCGGGTCCTCACGGGGGCGGAAATCTCCGCCATGAGCGACGAAGCGCTTGACGCGGTCATCGAGCAGGCCGCCGTCTTCGCCCGGGTCAGCCCGGGCGACAAGCTCCGAATCGTGCGCGCCTTCCGCAGAAAGGGGCATGTCACCGCCATGACCGGCGACGGGGTCAACGACGCGCCGGCGGTCCGGGAGGCGGACATCGGGGTGTCGATGGGTGTTTCCGGCACCGACGTCACCAAGGAAGCCTCCGACCTCATTCTCCTCGACGACAATTTCGCGACTCTTGTCGCGGCAGTCCGGGAGGGACGGGTCATCTACCAGAACATCCGCAAATTCATCCGCTACCTCCTGTCCTGCAACATCGGGGAGGTGCTCACCATGTTTCTGGGGATGCTGATGGGTATCCCGGTGGTTCTGCTGCCCATCCACATCCTGCTCATCAACCTCGTGACCGACGGCCTGCCGGCGATTGCGCTGGGGCTGGAACCGCCCGAAAAAGACGTGATGAAGCGGCCGCCGCGCCGTGCCGCAGACGGTGTGTTTTCCGGCGGGCTGCTCACCACCATTCTCTTCCGCGGGGCGCTCATCGGGCTGACGACCCTCGAGGTTTTTCTGCACTTCTGGCGGAGCGGAAACCTGGCGCTGGCCCGCACCGGCGCACTGCTGGCGCTCATTTTCGCCCAGCTCATCCACGTCTTTGAGTGCAAGAGCGAGGAGAAGACGCTTTTTGGCATCAATCCTTTCAACAACGGGAAGCTCCTGCTCGCCGTTGTGATCTCGTCGGCAGTGGCGCTGGCTGCGGTCTACTTTCCGCCCGCGCAGGCGGTATTCCAAACGGTCCCTCTGGGCGGTGAGCAGCTCCTGACCGTCGCGGGCTATCTTGCTGCGGCGCCGGTCCTGTCGGCGGTTTTGCAAAAGCTCTTCCGGAGCCGGAAAAAATAAAGGGGCTGCCGGTACATCCATGCGATGTGCCGGCAGCTCCCATCCTGTTTTCCGCGCTGTTGCGCAAGGCCCGTCCATATGCCGCGCGGACCGCCTTTCTCCCGCCCCCTTCTTTCCTGGAGGCTGACGGAAAAATCCGTCCCGGGCCGGGCCATGGTGCTCTCTGCTCAGTCCGCGAGGGAGCCCATCGGATCCCAGGGATTCAGTTCGATCGGTTTCTGAGCGAGCAGCGCTTCTTTTTCGCCGAGGTATTTGCGCTGGACGACCGCCTGATAGACAAACTGGTCAAACCAGCTGTCGCTCGCGATGTAGTATCCCTTGTTTCCCTTGTCGTCGCCCCAGCTGTTCTCGATCTTCCAGCGGTTGGGCCTGCCGTCGACGAGGTTGACGCCGGTGATGACCATCGCGTGATTCATCGCGCTGTCGCGGTAGTCCAGCCGCTGTTCCTTGGTCAGGCGGAAGGTGAGGCCGGTCAGCTCCTCGTAGCCAAAGGAGCGGTCGTCCCAGACACCGCCCGCGCGGTCGCCGAACTTGCCGACGTCGCTGCCGAACCAGACGACTTCCCCATCCTGGAGCTGGCGGATGACCAGCGCCTTCAGCTCCTCCATGGGGAGATTCAGGTAGGAGACGCGCTGTCCCTCCACCACGTTGCCGAGGTAGCGGACGGTGTACATCCGGTTGTAGGGCTTATCCTTGGTCGGCGCGTGGATGACGCTGACGTAATCGTCGAGGTCCATATCCACGTATTTGCCGTAAAACGCGCGCGGCGTCAGATTCCGGTCGATGTGGTACTGCTTCTCCTTGTCGGTGTACTCGAAGTCAAAGCTGCGGGGCGGCTCTCCATAGCAGGTGCAGAGGTAGCAGAAAATGCTGCCCAGCATCCCGTTTTTGGCGCCGTGCAGGGCGTCTATTCCGGCACCTTCCGCGTACATGGCGCGCAGTCTGACGGCGCACTCCTTCAGATTGGTGTTGAGCAGGCTGTTCATCATGCCGGTATTGCTGCTCTGGTAGGTTTCAGGCATGGCGTGCTTGGGCACGACGCCGTACTTTTTCACGATGTTGACGAACATGTCCCACTGGCCGCCGTCATGGACGCCGTTTTGCAGAACGGTCGCGAGGACGCGGTCGTCCGGCTCCAGCTCGAGGGTGTCGAGGATGGTTTCCAGAAAATAGTTTGCCCGCTCGAATTTGTCCCAGAAGGCAAGGTAGCTCTGAGAAAGCTCAAATTCCTCCAGATTCAGCCTGGCGGCGACCCGTTCGCGCAGGACGTTTAAGGCGGCAAACATCCAGCAGCGGCCGCTCGCCTTCTGATTGGTGACAGGAAGGGTCGGGATTTCGACCGAGAAGTTGTGGTGCATCCGGGCGGCTTCGGTTCCGCAGAAGGCGGCGTCGGCGAGGCCGGTTTTGGAGAGGGCGTTGGCGGCGATCCGGCGGGTTTTGTCCGCTTCGAACTGCGCGCGGAAGGAAGCCTGCTGCTCTTCGGTAAAGGGAACTGCGTTTTTCATGCGATATCACTCCTGGTGTTCAGAAT
>CALXIG010000174.1 GCA_944388305.1 uncultured Clostridia bacterium | reverse complement strand
AGCACAATGTCAACGCCGTCCGCACCAGCCACTATCCGAATGCGCCTCTCTTTACCCAGATGTGCGACGAATACGGCTTCTACGTCATTGCGGAGGCCGATCTGGAAGCCCACGGCGTCTGCGAGCTTTACGACCGGGCGGAGGAAAATTTTGCCGTCCGCTACGCCCGCATCGCCTCCGACCCCGCCTGGCAGGAGGCCATCGTCGACCGCGTCCAGCGTTCGGTCATCCGGGACAAGAACCACCCCGCCGTCCTCATCTGGTCGATGGGCAACGAGTCCGGTTACGGCTGCTGCATGGAGGCCGCCCTCACCTGGACCAAGCACTACGACCCGACCCGCCTCACCCACTACGAGGGCGCTGCCCATGATCCCGCCCCCAGGGAGCGGGAACCCCTCTGCCGGGCCTACACCACCGCGAGCGGCGACGGCTACAAGGACCTCGACCTCGTCAGCCGGATGTACCCCGACCCTGCCACCATCGAGGCAAACTGGCTCAAGGACGCGGAAAAGCCCTTCGTCCTCTGCGAGTACATCCACGCAATGGGCAACGGCCCCGGGGACGCCGAGGATTACCAGCAGCTCATTGAGAAATACGACACCTTCTGCGGCGGTTTTGTCTGGGAATGGTGCGACCACTCGGTCTACATGGGCAAAACCAACGAGGGCAAGGCGAAATACTATTACGGCGGCGACTTTGGCGAATTCCCGCACGACGGCAACTTCTGCATGGACGGCCTGGTCTATCCTGACCGCACCCCGCACACCGGCCTGAAGGAATTTGCGAACGTCGTCCGTCCCCTGCGGGTCCGCAGGGGCGCCGGCGAAAACGAATTTATCCTCCACAACTACCTCGACTTCACAAACGCGGGGGACTATCTGACCCTCACCTGGAAGCAGATGCAAAACGGCGCGGAAATCGCCTCCGGAACGGTGGAGGATCTCGACGTCGCTCCGCACGGCGAATGTGCCGTCACCCTGCCCCTGGGCGTCCCCGCCTCCGGCACCAGCACCGTGGACTTTTTCCTCACCCGCAAACAGGACGGCCCCCTGACGAAGGCCGGACAGTATCTCGGCTGCGACCAGGTGATTCTCTCCCGCGAGGCGCCCTGTCTCGCGGCCGCGGAGGCAGAGGGTCTGACCGTTTCGGAAGATGCGCGCCGCATTGTCTTCACCGGAAAGAATTTCCGCTATGTCTACAACAGGGAGACCGCTGTTTTTGACGAGATGGTCTACGAAAACCGCACCATTCTGCAAAAGCCGATGGCCTACAACCTCTGGCGCGCTCCCACTGACAACGACCGCAATATTCGCCACGAATGGCAGGCCGCCGGCTACGACCGCACCCTCTCCCGCGGCTATGCCTCCAAGGTCAGCTGCGGCGGGGAGTCCGCCGTCCTGACCGACACCGTCTCCCTCTCCGCCGTCTACCTCCAAAAGCTGGTCGAGATGGACACCTGCTGGGAGGTCCGCGCAGACGGAAGCGTCCTCGTCAGCCTCAAGGGCCGCATGGGCTTCGGCAAACTGCCCTTCCTGCCCCGCTTCGGCATCCGCCTCTTCCTCGATGAAAAAATGGAGGACGTCTCCTATTTCGGCTATGGCCCCTATGAGAGTTATCTCGACAAGCACCGCGCCTCCCGGCTCGGAAAGTTTGAAACGGCCGTATCCGCCCTGCATGAGGACTACCTGAAGCCGCAGGAAAACGGCAGCCACTGGAATTGCAGCGAACTCACCCTCTCCGGCGGCGGCGCCGCACTCGATGTGCTGGGAGAATCCTTCAGCTTCAACGCCTCCCACTACACCCAGGAGGAACTGACCGCAAAAATGCACAACTTTGAGCTGGAAAAGAGCGGTTTTACCGTCCTTTGCATTGACGGCGCAATGAGCGGCGTCGGCTCGAACAGCTGCGGTCCGCAGCTCAACGAACGGTATCAGGTCAGGGACGACGAACAGCTCGCCCTTCGCGTCCTGCTCCGTCCCTCTGCCCGGTAACTTTTTCAAAAACATACCCGGCTCCTGTGCGGCAGGGCCGGGCATGTCTTTTTGACGCCAATTTTTTAAAGGATGATTCTGATGTTTGACACTTACCTCTTCGACCTCGACGGCACCTTGATCGACTCGCTGGACGACCTCGCAGATACCTGCAACTATATTCTGGCCGAGGCAGGACTGCCCACACATCCGGTTGCCGCCTATCGCTATTTCGTCGGAAACGGCGCCTACAAGCTGGCTGAGCGAATGCTGCCGGAGGAAATGCGGGATGCGGAGACCATCGCCCGGTTCAAGGCTGCCTTTGATCGCCGCTACAGCGACCACGCCCTGGACAAAACGCGCCCCTATCCCGGCATTTTGGAGACAGCCGCCGCCCTCAAGGCCCGCGGGGCAAGGCTCGCCGTACTCTCCAACAAGCCGGATCCCTTTGTCCGCAGGCTCTGCGCCGCCCTCTTCCCGGCGGGGACTTTCGACGCAGTCTGCGGACAGCGGGACGGCGTCGCGGCCAAGCCCGCACCGGACGGCGTCTTCGCCATCCTGGCGGAACTGTCCGTCGAACGCGAACAGGCCCTTTTCATCGGGGATTCCGACGTCGACATCCGCACCGCGCGGAACGCCGGACTCAAAAGCGCCGGGGCCGTCTGGGGGTTCCGCGGCCGGGAGGAGCTTGTCCGCGCCGGGGCGGACTTCCTGCTGAATTCAGCGGGGGAACTGCTCGGCCTCTAACCGGGCGGCAAGCGTTTCCGCCAGCCGGGAAACGCCGGACAGTGCTTCCGCATCCTCCCGCGCGGGGAGGCGGTCGGTCTGCATGGCCGCCGCAAAACCCGCGTACTCCGCCCCGCACTCCCGCATCAGCATCCGCATGGTGCGCAAAGCGGGCTCCGGGTCCTTCGTCCCGCCGCCGGCCGCCAGCAGCACTGCTCCCAGCCGCCGCCCGAGCGAAAAATCCGGGTCGCGGCGGATGGTCTCGGACACAAAGGCATATTGCAGGCGGGTCGCCCAGCTCAAAAGCTGGCCGGACGGCTGCCCGTAATAGATCGGAGACGCAAAAACCAGCAGCCCGGCCTGCCGGAGCTTCGGCCAGAAATCCTCCATCCCGTCGCACAGTGCGCAGCCCCGGCGGGTGTGGCAGCGGCGGCAGTCCAGACAGGGAGCTGTCTTTTCTTCGCAGACAGACAGCACCTCACACTTCCCCGGCAATTCCCGGCAGAAGGCGCGGATCAGCGCCGCCGTATCCCCATTTTTCCGGGGAGAACCGTTTACAATCAACGTGTACATCTCTGCATTCCTCCGTTTGCGCTGAAAGGAGCCCTTATGAAAAAAATTCTCTTTGTCGGCAACAGCCACACCTACTTTCACGACATGCCTCAGATGGTGCGGGAGCTCGCCGCCTGCGCCGGAGAGGAGGCGGCCGCCGTCATGCTGACCCATGGCGGCATGACCCTCGACTGGCACCTTCATCAGGAACAGACCCGTTTCAACCTTCTCTACGGCGGATACGATTTCTGCGTCCTTCAGCAGGCCGCGCACCCCTTTCCCGGATACGGGGCCCTCTCGGCGGGTGTGTCCGCCATTCGCGGACTCTGCGGTAAAAACCCGCCGCGCTTTGTCCTCTACATGACCTGGGCGGAAAAGGCGCATCCCGAAAACCAGCCGGAAATGTCGGCTGCCTACCGCCGTACAGCGGAGGAGCAAGGGCTGCTGCTGGCGCCGGTGGGCGAGGTCTGGCAGGCGTTCCGGCGGGAGCACCCTGAACGGGAGCTGTACTTTGAGGACGGGGCGCACGCCTCCGCGCTTGGCTCCTTTCTGGCGGCCGCCTGCATCGCCCGCGCAATTTTTCCCCACAGCAGGCCGGAGCCTAACCGCCTGCCGGCGGGAAGCGTCCTTCTGCCCGAGATTCCCGCGCAGACGGTGCGGGAGATCCTCGATCAGGTGTGGGCGCAGTGCGCATTGTAAAATCACAGCCTCATTTTAACAGAAAAGAGCAGGATTTGCAAGCCGCTTTTTCTTTACAATCCCATTTTTCAGTGCTATAATGATAAAAACCGAATTGGAAAGGGGATATTTTTTATGATTACAGGACTGGCACACGACGCCTTCCGCGTTGCGGACATGGACAAGGCGCTGGAATTTTACTGCGGCGTGCTGGGCTTTACCCGGGAGTTTGAGATTCGGGATGACGCAGGAAATCCGCACATTGTCTACCTCAAGGTCGCGCATGAGCAGTTCCTCGAGCTGTTCTATGGCGCAAACTGCGGCCGTCCGGCCAGCGTGGGCACGCCTCCCGGCTTCTGTCACCTCTGCCTCGCCGTCGATGACGCCAAAGCCGAATATGAGCGGATCAAGGCCCTCTGGCCGATCAAAACCCACCTCCAGATGGGCAAGGACACCAACTGGCAGTTCTGGGTGACCGATCCGGACGGCAACGACCTCGAATTCATGCAGCTCATGCCCACCTCCCCGCAGTACCGTTGCTGCCATCCGGAGGAATAAGATAAGAAGGATTTTGCAGGGGAGGTGAGCCCTTGAGACGGCTCCTGCGAGATAACTGCCCGGTGCAGTGACGGCCTGAGGGCTGTGCCGGGCCCAAAACCCGCGTCCATCAGGCGGCTGCACCGTTTCGTTTCGCTTTTGACCCACGAAAAGGAGGCAGTTTTCATGAACGACGCAGAATCCAAAAAAATCTGGCTCTCTGAGGAAGCCGCCGCGCAGATCCATGGCTGGGATTTTTCCCACATCGCAGGCCGGTATGAGGAGGGGATGGACATCCCCTGGGACTATGCGGCCCGCGCGAAGGGGCTGCTTTCCCCTGACGCCCGCATCCTCGACATCGACACCGGCGGCGGGGAGGTTTTGCTCTCGCTCGGGCACCCGCACCATCTGACCGCGGCGACCGAAGGGTATCCCCCCAACGCCGCCCTCTGCCGGAAAACGCTCTCCCCGCTCGGGATCGACTTCCGGGAGGCGGACGGCGGCGGGATCCTCCCCTTCCCGGATGAAAGTTTCGACCTCATCCTCAACCGGCACGGCGATTACCGCGAGGAGGAGATCTTCCGCCTGCTCAAGCCGGGCGGGACCTTCCTCACCCAGCAGGTCGGCGCGCAGAACGATCGGGAGCTGGTCGAGCTGCTGCTGCCGGGCACGCCCCTCCCCTACCCGGAGCAGACCCTCGCGCAGGCGGGAGAGCGGTTGAAGCGGGCGGGCTTAACCATTTTGGAGGGGCGGGAGCATTTCGGGCGCATCCGCTTTTTCGAGGTGGGGGCGCTGGTCTGGTTTGCGCGAATCATCGAATGGGAGTTCCCCGGCTTTTCGGTGGAGCGCTGCTTTGACCGCCTCTGCGCGGCGGAGCGTCTGGTCGAGGAACAGGGGGTGCTGGAGGGGCGGACCCACCGCTTCCTGCTGATCGCGCGGAAAGCCGGTTAGCCGCAGCTCCAGCCGAATCCACAAAGCATATCCCCGGAACGAACGCTGTTCGCTCCGGGGATATTGGGTTTCTGAGCAGGATTTCAAACGGTCCGCGGCATGTCACACGTCCATGTATCCGCCCTTCATGGGGGAAACGGCGTGCTCGGAGAAGAGCCGCAGGACGCCGGACGGGTATTTCGGCGGTTTCGGCCGCCAGGCCGCCTTCCGTGCAGCCAGAATCTCCCGCATTTCCTCCGGCGTTTTCGGTTCACCCCTGACGCCGACAATGTCCAGCCTCCGCGCGGGAATGTCGATGGAGATCAGATCCCCTTCCTCCACCAGCGCAATGGGGCCGCCGACCGCCGCCTCCGGGGAGACATGGCCGATAGAGGGGCCAGTCGATGCGCCGGAAAACCGGCCGTCTGTGATAAGGGCGATGGAACGCCCCAGCTCCCTGTCGGAGGAAATTGCCTCAGAGGTGTAGAACATCTCGGGCATTCCGGATCCCTTGGGGCCCTCATACCGGATAAAAACCGCATCTCCAGGCCGGATCTCATGGGTGAGAACCGCGTGAATCGCCTCCTCCTCGCTGTCAAACGGGCGGGCGCGGAGCGTTGCCCGGAACATCTCCCTGGGGCAGGCTGTGTGCTTGATGACCGCGCCCTCCGGGGCCAGGTTCCCCTTCAGGATGGCAATCGCGCCATCGGTGCCGATGGCCCGATCAAAGGGGCGGATGACCTCCTGCCAGGTGATGCCGGCCGCCGCGCAGTAGGCGTCGCAGCGGTCGTAGAATCCATTCCGTTTCAGCTCGTCGAGATTCTCGCCGAGTGTCTTTCCGGTGACGGTCATCGCGTCCAGGTGGAGCATGGGGCGAATCTCCTCCATAATGCGGGGAACGCCGCCCGCATAGTAGAAATACTGGGCCGGCCAACGCCCCGCCGGACGGATGTCAAGCAGATAGTGCGCGCCGCGGTGGAGGCGGTCAAAGGTTTCCGCGTCCAACTCGAGGCCGAATTCATGAGCGATGGCGGGAATGTGGAGCAGCGAATTGGTCGAACCGGAAATTGCCGCATGGACCATGATCGCATTCTCGAAAGAGTCCATGGTAACCATCTCGCGGGGCTTTAACCCCATTTGGGCGAGCTTCATGACCTGTTCGCCCGCCCGGCGGGCAACGGCGCGGAGGTCGGCACAGGTGGCGGGCATCAGGGCAGAGCCGGGCAGCATCAGCCCCAGCGCCTCCCCCATCACCTGCATGGTGGAGGCGGTGCCCATAAAGGAACAGGCGCCGCAGGAGGGACAGGCGTGCTGCTTGTACCAGGTGAGCTGTTCTTCGCTGATTTCCCCGCGGGCGCACTGAGCGGCGTAGATGCCGATCTGCTCGAGGGTGAGCAGTCCGGGGCCGGCGTCCATCACGCCGCCGGTGACGAGAATGGAGGGCATGTTGACCCGCCCGATGGCCATCAGATGAGCGGGAACCGCCTTGTCGCAGCTGGAAATGAAAACACCGCCGTCAAAGGGGGTTGCGCCCGCGTGAATTTCGATCAGGTTGGCGATGGTATCCCGGCTGGCCAGCGAATAGTTGATGCCGTCGTGCCCCTGCGCCATGCCGTCGCAGATGTCGGTGGCAAAGTACCGGGCTGCCTTGCCGCCGCTTTCCCTGACGCCCGCCACAGCTTCCTCCGCCAGCTCCAGCAGATGGGCGCTGCCGGGATGGCTGTCGCCAAAGGTGCTTTCTACCATAATCTGCGGCCGGGCAAGGTCCTCGACCGTCCAGCCCATTCCCATTCTGAGGGGATCCTGCTCGGGCGCAAGCGCGCGGATTTTCTGACTGATCATACTGACACTCCCTTTTCAAACCGGCAGAACTGCCGCTGTACTACTCAAATTGTAGCAACCTGCGCGCGAAAAGTCAAGGCTGCCCGGAGGCACGCACGGCAAATTTCGGAAAACGCGGTCACACACCTGCAAATTCCAGCATCCGCCGGCGATAGTGGAGGTAATTCTCAAAGCTCACTTCCTCCGGCACCCCGTGGTCGCAGGTCGGGATGTAGCCGCCCCGCGCCTTCATCACCGGCATAATCCGGTCGATCTCTGCGTCAATCGCAGCGGGACCGGCCGCCAGAATGCGCTTGTCAAAGCCGCCTGAAATCAGCAGATCCGGATACTCCCGGGCGGTCCGCACCACGTCGCAGCCGGAGGCAACCTCAAAGGGACTCAGATAGTCAAGGCCCAGCCCGGCGTAAACCGCAATCGCCGCGTCGGAGAAGCCGTCGGTATCCACCTGAAAGAACACCCTGCGGCTCCGGTCGATGTTGCGCTTTCTCACATTGTCGAGCAGCCGCCTGTAGTAGGGCAGCAAAAATTCCCGCACCATGGCCGGGGAGATGAGGAGGCCGTGGTTGTAGCAGATGTCTTCGGCGATGAAGACCTCGTCGATGGTGACATACTGCTGGTGCCGCGCGATGACCGCGTCGGCCAGTGTGAACCAGGTCTCCATACATTCGTGGATGAGGGCCGGGTCGTCGGAAAGCAGGTACATCAGCTCCAGCGGCCCCATCAGGCTGCGCAGATACATGTATCCGCCCACCAGATTCTGACAGATGACCTGCCCTTCCCCTGCTGCCCGGACCGCCTCGGCCATCCGCGCCTCGAGTCCGGCATAGCGCTCGGGGGTGTCCGGATTCATCCGCCATTTGCAGTTTTTCTCCCAGCTCTCCAGATCCCTGACCGGATGTCCGATGTACTCGGGCATGAACCCGCTGCGGCGTCCCTTGAAGCACAAAACCTGCCGGCCGGCGAAGTCCTGAACAACCTCGTGCCCGCCGCCGGCGTCGCGAATCCATTTTTCTTCGAAAAGCGGGCAGAAGCCCGCCTCGCACCAGCCGAGCTGGCCGAGAAAGTGCTTGCCGGGCGGGTCAAAGCCGAACAGCTCGTCCAGCTGCTGCGCCGTCACATCTGGGGGAAGATGTCCCTCCCGGACCCAGCGGTCGAGGGTGAAAAAGCCGAACTCCCGCTGGTAAATGGGGGCACCGGGCTTTTTCGCGTAAAAATCGCGCATTTTACGGGCGCCGGGCGTCATTTTGTCGTAATCTACCATCGCGTGGATTCCATCGTGAACCATTCCTGCCATCCTTTCCAGGAGAAAAAACTGAAGGATCTCATCTCCTGTCTCCTATTATATTGCCTTTTTCGCGGGATTCCTATATACTATTGTCACAGAGATATATCCATTTGTAAGATGACGGAAGGAGGGACCGCCATGGCGGAGCAGCCGCTGAATTTACCGGAAGGCGTTTTCACCGGAACCTATCATTTCCAGTCGGCGGATTTCGGCGGCGAACGGGTGCTGTACTGCGGCTGGGAGCAGTGCGCGCCCGGGCATTTCTGCGGCCCGCATGTCCGACCGCACTACCTGATGGTCCACGCGGTGAGCGGCAGGGGAAATTTCCGCGCCCGCGGCCGGACCTACTGCCTGGGCGGCGGCTCCACCTTCGTCCTGTTTCCCGGGGAGAGCACCTCCTACTGCGCCAGCCGGGAGGACCCCTGGTTTTACTACTGGATCGCCTTTGATGGGGCAATGTTCGAACGCCTGCTGCTCCGCGCCTCCATCACGCCGGAGCAGCCGGTCCACTGTGCCGCGGAAAGTGAGGAGGAGCTGCGCGCCCTGTATCAAGCTCTGCTCGGCTGCTGCGCGGCCGGAACGCCGCACATGGACCTCAAAGCCGCCTCTGTTCTGCTCGGCATCCTGCACACGCTGAGCGTCACCGCCAACCGCACCGACCGGCTGGAGGTACGTCAGTCGCCCCTCTCCCCTCACGTGCAGCGGGCGGTGGCGTACATCCAGACGCACTATTGCGGGGAGATTTCGGTAGGCGGCATGGCGAAGGCGCTCGGACTCAGCCGGGAACACCTCAGCGCGCTGTTTCAGGCGCAGTACGGCGTGCCGCCGGTTCGCTTTATCCGGGAATACCGCCTCTACACAGCCGCCACCCTTCTGCTGACAACCCGCTGCTCCATCGCCGAAATCGCGGCGATGACAGGGTTCGGCGACTACAACTATTTTTCTGCTCAGTTTTCCCGCCGCTACGGCGTCAGCCCCAGCCGGTACCGGCAAAACGGTCAGACCGGAATCCTGTGAGAAAAAGCAAAAGCCGGGATCCATCCCGGCTTTGCGGCAAAAATGTCTGTCATATTGATTCCCGCGTCCCTGCTTCCTTCTCAATGCGGGCAAACATGCGCAGCAGCACAATCACCGCCGCGCAGGCGAGCACAACCTCCGCACAGAACTGCGCGTAAGCGAGCCCGTACAGCGGAAAGATCAGATTGAGCACGAGCAGCGCCGGGATCTCCAGCACGATTTTTCGCAGGAAGGCAAACAGCAGCGCGTTCCGTCCGAAGCCGCACGCCTGGAAAACGCCGACCGCCATAAAATCCAGGCAGAGAAACGGCTGCGCCAGACACAGTCCGCGCAGAAAGCGCTCGCCGTAAGCGACGACATCCGGATTGCTCATAAACGCCCGGATCAACGGACCGGCAAAGATCAGGTAGGCGGCGGTCGCCAAAACAATGGCGCTCAGCGAAATTTTCATGGCAAAGGCCAGCGCGTTTTTCATCCGCCTGATATTGCGGGCGGAATAGTTGTAGCCGATCAGCGGCATGATCCCCTGGCTCAGGCCCATGCTGACCTGCATGGGAATCATGGCGAGCTTCTGCGCGATGCCCATCGCCGCCACAGCCTGCTCGCCGAAGGCGGCGGTGAAATTGTTGAGCACTGTCATACCCGTCACGTTGAGCAGGTTCTGAATCATGGCGGGCACGCCGACCGCGCACACACCGCCCGCGATGTAGCGGTTCAGAGTAAATTTCCGGAAATCAACGCAGACGTAGGTCCGGCCGCGCTTGACAAACAGCAGCACAGCAAAGTACAGGCAGGCGGCGCAGTTGGACAGGAAGGTCGCACAGCCGGCGCCGGCCGCCTTCATACCCAGCCCCCATGGCATGATGAAAATGGGGTCCAGGACAATGTTGAGAACACAGCCGCTCATCGTTCCGATGCTGGCGTGCAGGGCAGACCCCTCCGCCCGGACCAGATAGGCGAGCACCACGTTCAGAATGGAGGGCGCAGCGCCCAGCGAGGTCGTCCAGAACAGGTACCCGGCAGTGGAGGCCTCTGTGACGCTGTCCGCGCCCAGCATCCGCAGCAGCGGCGCCTGAAAAACCGTCACCAGCAGGGAAAAAAGCAGCCCGCAGATGGCTGCACAGTAAAACCCGAAGGCGCTGCTGCGGGAAACCGTCTCATAGTCCTTCCGCCCCAGCGCGCGGCTCATCATGCT
>CALXIG010000173.1 GCA_944388305.1 uncultured Clostridia bacterium | reverse complement strand
CTGGCCGCCCCGCTGGTCGATCAGGCAGCAGTAGTTTTCGCTCTCCAGCTGTCGCTGGAAGATCTGGGAGAACCGCTGGAAGGGGAGCTGCCGCTCCTCCATATCGCTGATGAGGCGATACACCGTTTCACGATCCTCCCACACCGCCTTGCGGAACATAGGGGTCCCTCCTCTCGTCGTCGCGGGCCGCCCGCGGGAGGCTGATCCCGCGCCCTGCGGCCTTTTTCCCAGTTTACCGCTTTTTGCCGCCGGAGGCAAGACGCGCAGCGGGACATAGCAGCAATATGGCGGCTAGCGGTCATGACAACGGAACGAATTCGGTGGAGCCGGCTTCCCGTAGGGGGATATACAGCCGAAGCCATGGCGCGGCACCTGCATAACAAAAGCGATACACGGAACAATATTGGTATCATTTTGTGGATGGAGGTCGATCAAAATGCGGGAATCTGTTCTGACCGCTGAAAAAATTGAGGCATATGGCCGGTATTTATGCGCTGAGGAGCGCGGCTCCGACACCATTGAAAAATATCTCAGGGATGTGAGGGCCTTCAGCGCCTTTCTGGCGGGCCGGGCCGTCACCAGGGAAACGGCGGCGGCGTGGAAAGCCCACCTGGTGGCGGCGGGCTATGCTCCTGTCACTGTCAACGCCATGCTCTCCGCCCTCAACGGTCTGTTCGCCTTCCTGGGCTGGAACGACTGCCGGGTCAAATTCCTCAAGGTCCAGCGCCAGCTGTTCCGGGACGCCAGCCGGGAGCTGACCCGCCGGGAATATGACCGGCTGCTGGCCGCCGCGAAACGCCGCGGCCAGGAGCGGTTGGCCCTGCTCATGGAAACCATCTGCGCCACCGGCATCCGGGTCAGCGAGGCGCGGTATATCACCGTGGAGGCCGCCCGGCGGGGCCGGGCCGAGATCGCTCTGAAGGGCAAGGTGCGCACCATCCTTCTCCCGGAAAAGCTCTGCCGGAAGCTATTAAAGTATGCCAAAAAACAAAAGACCGCTTCCGGCGCGATTTTTCGCACCAAAAGCGGAAAGGAAATCAGCCGGCGGCAGATCTGGGCGGAGCTCAAGGGTCTGTGCCGCTGCGCCGACGTTGCGCCCTCCAAGGTCTTTCCCCACAACCTGCGCCACCTCTTCGCCACCGTCTTCTACAAGGCCTGTAAGGACATTGCCCGGCTGGCGGATATCCTCGGCCATTCCAGCATCGAAACGACCCGCATTTACCTTCTGACCTCCGGCGCGGAGCATCAGCGCCAGTTGGAACGCCTGGGCCTGGTTTCATAGGACAAAATCAGCATTTTGTTCCGATAACTCCATATGTGCCCTATTTTTATCTACATATAGTGAAGAGATTATAACATGTTTTTCAGCTATTAGCAAGCTGTTTTCTGCAGGAAGGCATAATAAACCAAGGTCGCAAGGAGTGTTTTTTCTGCGGCCTCGGCTTTTCACGCCCCGATCAAAGGAAGCGCCTTTGGTCGGGCTTTTTTTCGCTTTTCGATATTTCTTAGCGGCCTGTTTTCAGGCGTCGGCACGACAAAATGCTGATTTTGTGATCAGGGGGGGATGATTTGCGGGAAACACTGAAGAGCTATTGTCAGCGGACAAACTCCGAGAGCCTGTTGGGACAGTGGGATATCCAGCGCAATCACCCCATGACGCCGGACACCGTCTCATACGGCAGCAAGCAAAAGGCCTGGTGGCGGTGTGAAAAGGGCCACCGGTGGCAGGCACAGATCAAGTCCAGGGCGGCAGGCTGCGGCTGTCCGTTTTGTGTCAACCGCCAGATCCAGCCGGAGGAAAACAGCCTGGCCCATAAGTACCCTCTTCTGGCGGCCCAGTGGCATCCCACCAAAAATGGCCCCCTCACGCCGGAAAGCATCCCCCCGGGGACCCGCCGGAAGGTGTGGTGGCAGTGCGAGCGCGGCCACGAATGGCAGGCGTCGATCAACTCCCGCACCTCCGGCGGCTGCGGCTGCCCTGTCTGTGCCGGAAGAAAGGTGATACCCGGCGAAAATGACTTTGCCAGCCGGTTTCCCGATCTGGCAGCCCAATGGCACCCGGTGAAAAACGGGGACCTGACCCCGCAGCAGGTGGCGCCCGGCGCTAACCGGAAGGTCTGGTGGCGATGCGAAAAAGGCCACGACTACCAGGCCGCGGTGGCGGCCCGAACGATCAACGGCAGCGGCTGCCCCTATTGTGCGGGGAAAAAGGTCCTGCCAGGCTTCAACGACCTGGCCAGCCGGAAGCCGCTGCTGGCAAAGCAGTGGCACCCCGCCCTCAACGGCAGTCTGACACCCCAGATGGTCACCTGCGGCTCCCACCGGAAAGTCTGGTGGCAGTGTCCGGACGGCCATGTGTGGAAGTCGGTGGTGGATGCCCGGGCCGGGCCCAAACAATGCGGCTGTCCGGTGTGCGCGGGAAAATCATCGGACTATGCATCCGTTCGCGGAAAGGAGGTGGTGCGGACATGACGGCGGAGCAATCCCTGTTGGAACAGAAGGCGATTCAGAAGGAGGTAGTAAAAGATGAAAAGACGATTATTGGCGATGTTACTCAGCGTTTTACTTGTGACCGGTTTGATACCGCTTTCAGCTATGGCGGCTGGAGCAACCATAAGAATCTATCATAGTTTGTATGAATATAATCCGCAGACTCAGGAATATGTTGCACCATCTTCTTCATATCAGGAGTGTAAGGCTCTATCAAGTGCAATAAGTACCTATATAGGGTCTGCTAACGAACCTTGCAATGAAACTACTTACCAGATAAAGATTCCTTCTGCAAAAAAAGAAACGCCTGATGTGAGCAAGGATGCAACCGGCAGGCCTCAGATGACATACACCTATCAGGGTACGACGTATACATGGATATGTCTCGGCTACATTACAAAGCGCTTCAATGAGTCAAGTAATATGCCTTGGCACATGTGGACAGAGGACGAGCTACAAAACGGCCACGGGCAAACCGTTACATTAGGCGAAGCCACCAATCCATATGTTACTTACATTTGGGCATCAGCAGATAAACTTGAGGAAAATGCACCGGCGGATTATGAGACAATCACCTATACGTTTGATTTCTTTAAGCCGGTGCGCGAGGATCAGGCTATTGCGATTCAACCCACCGAGGCTGATAAGATCGACATTCCGAAAAGTGTTAACTGGGCAAATGCGGAGATTAAGCTTTGGGGTACGTCCCAGAGCATTTATTCTTCTTCATCGCGGTTCCAAGAGGCTATTTATGCCGGAAATATGACGGATTTGACAGATCGTCTTACGGAGGGAAAGCTTCAGATCACTTGGCCGAAGGGCTATTACTTTGGATACATAAAGGATCGTCTTACGGAACAACTTGAACAGGGCGGAAAAGAATTCAAATATCTATACATATCTGTTTCCAGTGGGTTGTACGAATGGTACGGATCGGTAAACCAATGGTGGGACTATGTTGCCGATGATGGTACAGCGGAAATGACGTACTACGGCGATGGGTTTGATAAGGATATTACGTTTTATTCTAATATCTCTAAAGAGATTCAGAGCTATTTGGCGAAACCCGGCTATGTACTTATGAAGGTTTCCGCAAGCAACAGACTGACGGAAAGTTCCGACTGGTCAAAAAATGAGTTCGATGAAGTAAGTAGGGATAGTATCTCCTTTTCCGGAGAACTTTATCAAGAAACTCAAGTTATTAAGCAGGATGAACCGTGGACGATCACTGTTCCTGCCCCTACAGCAACGTCCACAGGAGAAAACGGTGAGGTATACCTGGATTACACCGATGGAACCATTCGATGGCAATGTGTCGGAGTACAATATAGGAAGTCTCTGGACTATGTGAATATAGATTGTACTGATTGGCGCACACCGCCTCAAATCACATTTAATGATCCGGCAGAAATAGGAAGGGCCCTCTCCATCCGTTATATTTGGAAAGAAGTAATCTGGGGTGAGCCTCCTACAATGTACCATGTGGAGTATGAGTTCCAGCTGCCGGATGAATTGTCAACAACCTCAGGTCGAAGAGTTTTTCCTGTGAAACATAACGACGACGATAACTGGGGCAGCTATGATGCGTGGGATCTGGGCGATGGCGACAACGACTTTGAAGCAGATGAATTGCTGAAGCTGCAAAATGAAATCAAAGCATCGGATGTCACAGTTCGGGAAGGCACCACGCTTGTTATTCTGGCGAATGCACCGGATAATCACAGCGGCTATCAAGATTTCCGCGACTTTCTGGCATTCAACAACAACGAAAAAATTTACTATGAGTTTGCTGGCTGGAAGGACGAAAAAGGAGATGTCCATCAGATCGGAGATTCGGTGAAGGTAGATGACCTGAGCGGCGATACAGACACTACCATTACGCTCACAGCAACATGGGAGAAAATTGATCCCATCAGCGAGGAGCTGTATCAAAAGGCGGCAGATACATTGCGCCTTCAGGTATTGAGTGCGGACAGCAGCTTTGCTTCTCCTGTATTGGTCACCCAGTGGACGGACACAGACCCAAATATGGGGAC
>CALXIG010000172.1 GCA_944388305.1 uncultured Clostridia bacterium | reverse complement strand
GGTCGTTTAAAATCACCTGGAAATCCTTGGTAAACCGGTCGCTGTAGGGGAGATTCGGAAAATCGCGGATATCCAGAATATATTTGACTTCCATCGGCTGGCCGGCCTTGGCCTCGATGCTGTGCTTATTTTTGTGAAAGAGCTCCACAACCCCGGAGCCGACAACCCCGTGGCCAAGAACTGCTACCTTTGCCATTCCAATTCCTCCATTGCCTATTATATTCTCTTGACCGATACGACGCCATCAATTTCGGACAGATTGCGCAGAATTTCCTCCATGTGAACCTCGTCCCGGTTGATTCGGACGCTGATGGTCACAATGGCAACGGAATCCAGCGGGATATTCTGATTGACGGTCAGAATATTGGCACCGTTTTCATAAAGCTTTTTGAGTACGCGGGACAGGACCCCCGGCTCGTCCGACAGCTTCAGATAGAGCGTTCCGAGCTGGCTGTTGTCCCGCTCCTCATACAGTTGGACGTTATCTTTATATTTGTAAAAGGCGCTTCGGGAAATGCCCACCATCCGGCAGGCTTCCGAGGAATTTTTGGCCTGCGCTTTGGAAAGCAGGCGTTTCGCCTCCAGAACCTTCAAAATCACTTCCGGCAGCACATCGGCGCTGACGACTAAAAAACGCGGCTTGTCGCTCAAGACATTCCCTCCAAACTCCACATTTTCAGAAAATGTGTGCGTACAGAAAACATTCGTCTGTCGTGTACATCTGTTAATTTCTCAAATACAAATATAACATAGATTCCATCATTCTACAATTTCCATTCTCGACGGTTTTTTTCGAAATAATCCGGAAAAATCCGCATGATTCTCGGAATTTCTCCGGATTTCTTCATATTGCTTTTACAAAAGGCATAATACACTGTTTGTATTTCTGAAATCAGACATTTTTATCAAAAACGCGGTCATTTGAGCAGCCGCCGAATTTTTTCCGTCCATTTCTCAAAAACATTCCGGTTTCCCGCGCCGCCGTGCCGCTCAGCAGGAGAACCGCGGTCACATTCGGCACCGCCATCGCGAGATTGAGCAGGTCAGAAAGCAGCCAGATTTCCTCCACCGGTCCGGCGGCGCCGGCGGCAATCGCCGCGAGGTAGCAGAGCCGGTAAATGTTCCGCGCCCGCCGGGAGCCGGTCAGGTATTCCAGTGCCTTTTCCCCGCAGTAACTCCACCCCAGAATACTTGCCGCCGCAAAAAACAGAATGGCGGCAGCCAGAAACGCAGCCGCTCCCTCCCCCAGTCCTCCGCGGAAAGCCGCGAGAGTCAGCGCCGCACCGTCCATTCCCGCAGGGACGCCGCCCGCCAGGAGAACAAGCGCCGTCACGCTGCACATCACCGTTGTATCGAGAAAGACCTCCAGCACGCCCCACATGCCTTCCCGCGCGGGCGCGTCCGTGTCCGACGCAGCGTGAACAATCGCAGCGGAACCCATTCCGGCCTCATTGGAGAAGACGCCGCGCGCCACGCCGAACCGCACTGAGCGGGCGGTGAGAAAACCGAAAATTCCTCCCGACGCAGAGCGGAAATCGAAGGCGTCCTCCACAATTTGCAGCACTGCGTCCGGAATTTCCCGCCAGTGAAGGAGCAGTACCCAGGCTGCGGCCCCCAGATAGAGGACAGCCATCGCCGGAACAACACGTTCTGTCCATTCCGCGATCCGCCGGATGCCGCCAAACAGCGCCAACCCGGCTACAATGGCCAGAACGAGGCCGGTTACCCAGGCGGGAATGCGAAAGGCAGCCTGCACCGCCTGCGCCGCCGCGTTGGACTGCGCCAGATTTCCCACCCCGAAGGAGGCGAGGAGGCAGGCCGCCGCGAACCAGACCGCCATCCAGCGGCAGCGAAGCCCCTTTTCCATGTAGTACATCGGGCCGCCGACCTGCTCGCCCCGGCTGTTCCGGGTGCGGTATCGGACCGAAAGAACAATTTCGGCGTATTTGAGCGCCATGCTGAACAGAGAGGAGAGCCACATCCAGAAGACAGCGCCCGGTCCGCCGCCAACGACTGCCGTCGCCACACCGGCAATATTTCCGGTGCCGAGCGCACCAGCAAGCGCCGTCACTCCCGCCTGAAGTGGAGAAATGGTGCCTGCATCGCCGCCTTTTCCGCCGCGGCCGCGCCCAAGTGTCTCCCGCCAGGCACGCGGAAAATGGAAAAACTGAACGCCCCTCAACCGGATCGTACAGAAAATCCCCGCGCCTGCCAGAAACCGCAGAAACGCGGGGCCTGTCAGCAAGTCCAGAATGTGCATGGTCTCCCCGCCCTTCGTCAAAATTTTTTCAACGTCCGGGCCGGGCTCCCCCGGCAGTATGCTCAGGTGTTGTGGTCGGAAACGTGGAAGGTCTTGAGGTTGCCGATCTTCTGCCGGCGCTGCTCCAAAATCGCGCCGATGTCAGAAAGCTCCACTCCCTGCTCGACCATCAGCACCATCATGTGATAGATGAGGTCGCACATTTCATTGGAAAGCTCCTCCCTGTCGTTGTTTTTGGCGGCAATAATCATCTCCGCACATTCTTCCCCGCATTTTTTGAGGATCTTATCCAGTCCTTTGTCAAACAGGTAGCAGGTGTAGGACCCCTCTTCGAAGTGCTCCTTGCGCTGTTTGACGACCTCATAGAGGCCGGTTAACGTCTCATTCATCCTGATCCCTCCAAATTTCCTTGAAAAAGCAGCTGTGGCTGCCGGTGTGACAGGCCGGGCCGGTCTGATGCACCTGGACAAGCAGGGTGTCGTCATCGCAGTCGGCGGTGATGGAAACCACCTTCTGCAAATGCCCGCTCGTCGCGCCCTTGTTCCAGAGACACCGGCGGGAGCGGCTGTAAAACCAGGTGTAGCCGGTCTCCATTGTCTTTTGCAGGCTCTCGCGGTTCATGTAGGCGAGCATCAGCACCTCGCCGGTTTCCGCCTCGGTGACAATGGCGGGGACAAGCTCCCCTTTTGCAAAATATCTGTCCAGCTCCATAGTGCCCTCCTAAAGCCGCACCGGGATCTGCCGGCTGCGGAGATGTTCCTTAACCTGCCCGACTGTCAGCTCCCTATAATGGAAGAGCGAAGCCGCCAGCGCGGCATCCGCGCCGGTCTTTTCGAAGACCTCCGAAAAATGCTCCAGACTGCCGCATCCGCCGGAGGCGATCACCGGGATGTTCACCCGGGAGAGGACCGCATTCAAAAGCGGCAGATCAAAGCCCTTTTTGGTGCCGTCGGCATCCATCGAGGTCAGAAGGATTTCCCCCGCTCCCAGCGCACAGGCTTTTACCGCCCATTCCACCGCGTCGATGCCGGTGTCGGTGCGCCCGCCCGCAACAAAAGCGTGCCAGCTGCCATCGGCCATCCGCTTGGCGTCAATGGCGGCGACAACGCACTGGCTGCCGAATTTATCCGCCGCATCGGCGATCAGCTGCGGGTTTTTGAGCGCCGAGGAATTGACGCTCACCTTATCCGCCCCGGCGCGCAGCAGCTTGGAAAAATCTTCCACACTGCGGATGCCGCCGCCGACGGTCAGCGGTACGAAGACCTGTTTGGCTGTCTCGCGCACCACATCCACGATAGTGTCGCGGTTGTCGCTGGTGGCGGTGATGTCGAGAAAGACGATCTCATCCGCGCCCTGTTCCATATAGGCGCGGGCGCACTCGACCGGGTCGCCAACTTCCTGAATCCCCACAAAGTTGATGCCTTTCACAACTTTTCCGTCCCGCACATCCAGACAGGGAATAATGCGCTTTGCTAACATGGCTGCACCTCCTCCGCTTCGCGAATGGCCTCTTTCAGATCAAGCGTCCCCTGATAGAGGGATTTGCCGCAGATGGCGCCGTAGAGCCCAAGCTTCCGCAGGGCGATGATGTCGTCCAGGTTGGAAATGCCGCCGCTCGCGACGATGTTGCAGGAAACCGCGCGGTCGATCGCCGTGAGCTCCGCGAGATTCGGGCCGGAGAGGGTGCCGTCCTTGGAAATATCGGTGTAGATGATGGTCGAGACGCCGGCCTGCTCCATCGCGCGGGCGAGGTCGAGGTAGTGGGCCTCCGAGGTGTCGAGCCAGCCCTCCACCGCCGCCATCCCGTTTTTGGCGTCGATGC
>CALXIG010000171.1 GCA_944388305.1 uncultured Clostridia bacterium | reverse complement strand
CGAGGCCCGGAAGGCTATCCTGGCTGACCTGGAAGCCGGCGGCTACCTGAAAGAGATCGAGCCCCTTCAGCATGAGGTGGGCACCTGCTACCGCTGCCATCACACCGTAGAGCCCATGGTCTCCAAGCAGTGGTTCGTGGCCATGAAGGAGCTGGCTCAGCCCGCCATTGAAGCGGTCCGCAGCGGCGACATCCGCTTCATCCCCGAGCGCTTTGACAAGATGTACTTCCACTGGATGGAGAACATCCGGGACTGGTGCATTTCCCGTCAGCTCTGGTGGGGCCACCGCATCCCCGCCTATTACTGCGACGAATGCGGCGAGACGGTCGTCTCCCGCGAAGCGCCGGACAAATGCCCCAAATGCGGCGGCCACATGACTCAGGATCCCGACACCCTGGACACCTGGTTTTCTTCCGCCCTCTGGCCTTTCTCGACCCTCGGCTGGCCGGATCAAACAGAGGACCTCGACTACTTCTACCCCACCAACACCCTTGTGACCGGTTACGACATCATCACCTTCTGGGTTTCCCGCATGATTTTCTCCGGCCTGGAGTATATGGGCAAAAAGCCCTTCTCCGACATCTTCATCCATGGCCTCGTCCGCGACAGCCAGGGCCGCAAGATGAGCAAATCCCTGGGCAACGGCATTGACCCCCTGCAGGTCATCGACGAATACGGCGCCGACGCGCTGCGCTTCATGCTGGCCAACGGCACCTCCCCCGGCAACGATATGCGCTACTCCGACGACAAGGTCAAGGCCGCCCGCAACTTTGCCAACAAGCTCTGGAACGCCTCCCGTTTCATCCTCATGAACCTCTCCGATGAACTGGAAAAACCTGAGCTGCCGGATACCCTGCTCGTGGAGGACAAATGGGTGCTCTCCAAGTACAACGCGCTGGTCAAATCGGTCAACGACAATCTTGAAAAATACGAACTCGGCGTGGCCGCGCAGAATATCTACGACTTTTTGTGGGATGTCTTCTGCGACTGGTATATCGAGATCACCAAATCCCGCCTCAAGGCCGGCGGCGAAACCTCGCTGAACGCTCAGAAGGTGCTCGTTTACGTGATGGCCAACACCTTAAAGCTCCTCCACCCCTTTATGCCCTTCATCACCGAGGAGATCTGGCAGGCCATCCCCAACGACTGTGAGAGCATCATGATCTCGAAATTCCCCGAATACCGGAAGGACCTCTGCTTTGAGGAAGACGAACGGGAATTCGAGCGGATCATGGACGCCATCAAGGCGGTGCGCAACCTCCGCGCCGAGAAAAATGTTCCGCCCTCCCGCAAGGCGCACCTCTTCATCGAGACCAGCTACGCCGGGACCTTTGAAAAAGGCGTTTCCTTCTTTGAGCGGCTTGCCTCCGCCTCCGACGTCACGGTCGGCGAAAGGCTCGCGATGGAAAACGCGGCGCTCGCCGTCACCGACTCGGCCAAAATTTACCTCCCGATGGGCGATCTCATCGACAAGGAGAAGGAACTTGCCCGCCTGAACAGGGACCGGGAGTCCTGCGAGAAAGACATCCGCGCCATTCAGGGCAAGCTGAACAATCAGGAGTTCGTCTCCAAAGCCCCGGAAAAGGTGGTCAACAACGAAAAAGCGAAGCTCGCACGCGCCACGGACCGGCTGGAAAAGATCCTCTCCAGCATCCGGGAGCTGGGCTGATTGCACGGATCCGATGGCGGGTTCCCGCCGGAAAGGAGCAGCAAATGGAAACCAGAATCGCCCTCATCGGCATCATGGTGCAGGACGCAGAAGCTGCGGAGCGCATCAACGCCATCCTGCACCAGTACAGCCCCTATATCATCGGCCGGATGGGCCTGCCATACCGGCAAAAGGGCCTTTCGATCATCAGTGTCGTGCTGGACGCGCCCATGGAGGCGGTCAGCGCCCTCTCCGGCAAGCTGGGGATGATCCCCGGCGTCAGCACCAAAACCCTCTACTCCCCCCGCACAAATTGACGCGGCGCGGCAAGGGCGTTCGAACATTGGAAAAGGAGAGCGGCCGCTCTCCTTTTTTCTTTCCGCGCCTTGACTTTTGCCGGGAAACGGGGTATCATGAGGATACATGCAATATCACAGGAAAGGTTGTGCCCCTATGAGCCAGAAAGTGCTCCTCATCCTCGTCGACGGGATGCGCCCTGACGCGATTGAGACCTGCTCCCACCCTTTTTTGCGGGAACTTAAACAGCAAAGCGCCTACTCCCTGAAGGCCTCCACCGTCATGCCGTCCGTCACCCTCCCCTGCCACGCCTCCCTCTTTTTGAGCGTCGGCCCCGAACGCCACGGCATCACCACCAACGTCTGGATGCCCCAGGTCCGCCCGATTGCGAGCCTCGGCGACGCCGTCCACCAGGCCGGAAAACGCGCTGCCATGTACTACAACTGGGAGGAGCTGCGCGATTTGAACCGTCCCGGAAGCCTCATTCACAGTGAGTACCACAACATGGAGCGGACCGGTGGACTCGCCTCCGACCGCCTGCTCACCGGGCACACCCTCGACTGCATCCGGGAGGACGACCCCGATTTTATCTTCCTCTACCTCGGCTACACCGACGAGGCCGGTCACGCCAAAGGCTGGATGAGCGAACCGTATCTCGAAGCGGTCGCCAACGCCTCCGCCTGCATCGAAACGCTCTTCCGCGCGCTGCCGGCGGACTGGTCGATGATCGTCACCGCGGACCATGGCGGCCACGACCGCGGCCATGGGCTGGATATCCCCGAGGATATGACCATCCCGGTCTATTTCGCAGGCGCGCCCTTTGAAAAAGGGCGGGAACTAAGCGGTGTCAACATCAAAGACATCGCCCCTACCATCGCAAAAATCATGGAATTCACCCCGCCCAGAGAGTGGGAGGGCATCAGCGTAGTCTGATGAAGCAGAAAACGGGAGCAGCCGTGCGGCTGTTCCCGTTTTTGCATCAGGAAACCTGGGAGAGCATCTGCGCCAGCGCATCGAGGGCGGCGGCATCCGGCTGCGCGCCGTCATAGCGCACCCGGCAGTAGCCTTCGGTTACGGCGCGCAGCAGATCGGAGGGGAGCACCTGCCCCGCCTTGCGGCGGATCTCCTCCGGCGTGTCGGCGGGAGAAATCTCCACCCTGCGGAGCAGAAGGAGCATGAGCGCCAGGCGGTACCCTTCCCGCATCCGTTCCGGCCCCGCTTCCATCGCGCGGAAGGCGCGGTACTCCTTTTTCCAGCGGTGCAGGTCGTACTTCCGCTCCCGCCAGCGGAAGCTGCCGGGCTGCCGGCTCAGCTCCTCGACGTTGTCGGAAAAATACTGGTTGACGTCCGCCATCGCGGGAGGCGACGCCCGGTGAAAGAGCAGCTCGCGGAAGAAATTGCGCACACCCCCCCAAGCGGCGCACAGGCCGCGCCAGATCTCGCGCCGGTAGTAAAAGAGAAGGAAAAGAAACAGAAGCACAAGCACAATGCCGAAAATAGTCCAGAAAATGCTGGGTTCCCCGGTGGCAGGCGGCAGGCCCGTATCCCCGCTCTGCTGAGGCGGTATTTCCTCCGCGACCGGCTCGCCTTCCTCTCCCCGCGGAAGCAGGCGAAGCAGCGCCCCGGCGAGCTGCCGCAGCAGCTCCAGACACTGCCGGAAGACCCACGCGATGGGGTTGCGCAGAAAATAGGCCGCGAAAATCAGGACAAAGATACAGCAGACCAGCGAAAAGCTGTACCAGCGCATCCGGCGGGGCAGAATGCTCACACTCCGGCTGCTCCGCTTTTCGGTCAGATAGTCGATGTTCCCCTGATTTTTTGCCGCAGCATAGACACAGGCGGCGGCCAGCAGCGCAACCGAAAATGCCCCCAGTGCCAGCGGCCGGCCAACCAGCCAGAAGGCGATGCAGCAGACCAGATCCAGTACCACCAGCGCGGTCAGATAGCGGTTGGTGAGAATCTCGTCGTAATCGCGCTCCCAGATGCGGCAGCAGGCAGAAACTGCCAAAAAGGACAGCGCTCCGGCGGCGATGGCGAGATAGAGTTCCTGCCAGCCGCCGGAAATTTCCGGAAACTTCATCCACAAAACAAAGGCGGCCGCTCCGCACGCCAGCGCAACCAGAAACGCCAGCAGATTCGCCCACAGGGCGCTCCACCGCCCCGGCCTGCGGCTGATCCGCGGCACAAGGACGCTCCCGCACAGCAGCCCTGCGCCGCCGGAAAGAAGCAGCGCGGCAAGCTGCCGCCAGAGCAGGCCGGCGCCGGCCTCCGCGCCCGCAGGGAGGAGCAGCAGCGCAAAAACCGGCAGAAGGGGGAAGATAAAACAGAGCACCGCCGCCGACTTGATCGCCGGCAGCAGAGGAAAACGCAGCTTCATGCGGCACCTCCTTCGAGGGCGGCGGGAGAGAGTTCGAAAATCTCACAGCCGGAAGCATCCAGATCCGCGGGGATTTCCCCCAGCAGCATGGTGCGCACCCGCACGCCGTCCGCCTGCTTGCGGCGGACAACTTCCAGAATGCGCTCATCGACAAAGCCGGTCACCAGGATGAGGTCGGTGGAGGTCAGATTGTGGTAGCAGTCGCCGAGAAAGGCGAAAAATTCCTCTGTGCTCCGCAGCTGCAGCCGCGCGAGGAGCTGAAAGAGACTCTCCACATAATCCCTGCCCCAGTACTCCCCGGTGAAAATGGTGTCCCGCGCGCCGGTCGTGCAACAGTTGGCGGCAAAGCGCAGCGGCATTCCGGCCGCAAGGGTGGATTCAAAAAGCCCGGCGCAGAGCCGGATGGCCGTTTCCATCTTGTCTGCGTCGACGGCGGTGACGCCATGTTCAAAGGCGCGGGACTGCATGTTGAGGATGATGGTGACGCTCTGCCGGGTGGAGGAGTCATTCTGAAAAACCATCAGCTTCTGCTCCTTCGCCGTCGCAGGCCAGTGGATGCGGTTCATGGGGTCGAACTCCATGTATTCCCGCACGCCGGCGTTGAGAAAAGGGTCCTCCAGAAGGGTGCGCCGGACAGCCAGCTCTCCGGTCAGGTGCCGGGTCTCGATGCCGGTCATCTCCCCCAGCGGGCGGGGCAGGACAAGGACGCTGGTGTGGACATCCGCTCCCACCGACTGATTGACATTACCCAGCAGGTCGCTGGCCACCAGCACCACCCGGTCGACGGCGTACTCCCCCCGCTTAAGGCACTTGAGCCGCCAGCGCCGGCTGACCTTCTGGTAGCTGCGCAGGCTGAAAAAGCTGGGCACATACCGGCTGGTGTCCGACACCTGGGACTGCTCTCCGGCAAAGTCCAGCCAGCGGGAGACGGTAATTTCGGTCTTGAACCAGGGGAGCGGAAGCCACTTGCGGTTTTCGATTTCCTCCACCAGCTCGATCTCCTCCCCCTCAAAGACCTGGCTGCGGCTCAGATAACAGCGGTAATGGACATTCTGGAGTGCGTATTTGCGGTAAATCTGATTTTGCAGGGCCAGAATCCCCAGCAAAACCGCCGCGATAGCGAGGAGCTGCATGGCGCGCCCTCCCGCTCACAGCGCGGCCTGCTCGGTCGGAGCCTCGGTCTGGCGGAGCAGGATCTCCAGGATCTCGCGCGGCGCCTCGGCGCTCTGGCCGATTCCAAAGCCTTTGCAGATAATCCGGTGGCTCCAGACGTCCGGCAGAATGGCTTTGACATCGTCCGGCAGGACAAACTCCCGGCCGTCCATCGCCGCATGGGCCTGCGCCGCCCGCATGAGGGCGAGGGTCCCGCGGGGGCTGACGCCGAGCTTGATCTTTTCGTGGGAACGGGTCGCGTTGGCGAGCCGGACCATGTAGGCGGCGACTGCCTCGCCGACCCGCACCTCCTTCACTGCCTCCTGCATCTCGAGAATCTCCTCCCCGCTGAGCACCGGGCCGATTGCGGAGAGCGGCGCAGTGCGCACCGAGCCTGCCAGCATCTGCGCCTCAAATTCGGGACCGGGATAACCCATTTTGAGCTTGACAAAGAAGCGGTCAAGCTGCGCTTCCGGCAGCGGGAAGGTCCCCTGCACCTCAATGGGGTTCTGGGTCGCGATGACCAGATAGGGCGCGGGCAGCGGATGGGTCACGCCGTCAACCGACACCTGCCGCTCCTCCATACACTCCAGGAGGCTGGACTGAGTGCGGGGTGTCGCGCGGTTGATCTCGTCGCCGAGCAGGATGTTGGTGAAGACTGCGCCCTTTTTGAAGACGAATTCCCCCTCCTTCTGGTTGTAGAAGTTGATGCCGGTGAGATCGGAAGGAAGCAGGTCCGGGGTAAACTGCACCCGTTTGAAATCACAGCGAATGGACCTGGCCAGGGCCTTCGCCAGGGTGGTTTTGCCGGTGCCGGGCATGTCCTCCAGCAGAATGTGCCCCCCGCAGAGGAGGGAGAGGACCACCTTGCGGATGATCTCCTCCTTGCCGAAGATGACGGAAGAAAGGTTTTGGCAGAGCCGGCCGGACGACTCGCGCAATTTTGCAAAATCCATAGGAAACGCCTCCAATGTGGTCTTTTCCTTTTATTATACCAAAAAGCCTTCCAAAATGGAAGAAGTTTCTGAGAAACTTTCCAAAAAAGGGGGACAGCTTTCGCCGTCCCCACATTTCAATGAATTTAATCCTGATTTTCCCTGTCCGAACCGACCACCAGCTTTTTGTGCAGGACTGTCTCCTCCTGGTAGCAGGAGAAAATCTCCGTCAGGCGCGCCTTTGGCATCCGCGGCGTCAGAAGGCTGACCACCGGCACCACGATGAGGCTCAGCACCATGGCCGCCGTACCCGCATTGATGGCAGATTCGATAAAGTGAAGGAACATGTTCGCGACAGTCAGCCCGACGCCGCAGGCAAAGCTCGCCCAGACAGCCGCCCTGGTGACGCCCTTCCAGTACAGGCCATACAGAAACGGTGCGAGGAAGGCGCCGGCCAACGCGCCCCAGGAAATGCCCATCAGCTGGGCGATAAAATCGGGCGGGTCGAGGGCAAGGACGACCGAAATCGCGATGAAAAAGACGATGAGAATGCGCATGGCAAACACCTGCCTGTGCTCCTTCATGTTTTTGAAGATATTGTCTTTGAGCAGGTCGAGGGTCAGCGTTGAACTGGAGGTCAGCACCAGCGAGGAGAGGGTCGACATGGACGCCGAGAGGACGAGCACGACGACAATGCCGATCAGAATATCCGACAGGCCGGAGAGCATGTGGGGCACAATGCTGTCGTAAACGATCGCGCCGTCCGCGCCGTAAATTTCCGCCCCGTCAAACAGCCGGCCGAAACCGCCCAGAAAATAGCAGCCGCCTGACACCACAACGGCAAAAACGGTCGAGATAATCGTGCCGGTGCGGATGGCCTTTTCATTGCGAATGGCGTAGAACTTCTGCACCATCTGCGGCAATCCCCAGGTGCCCAGCGAGGTCAGAACCACAACGCCCAGCAGATTGAGCGGATCCGGGCCGAAAAAGGAGGTAAACGCACCCGGCTGTCCCGCAGTGGCGGGAACATCGCTCGGGATTTCCGCCAGAGCGCCGACCGCCTCCAGAAAGCCGCCCTGACCATTCAGCACAGCCGCAACCACCGCGACAATGCCGACCAGCATGATGATGCCCTGAATAAAGTCATTGATGGCAGTGGCCATGTAGCCGCCCAGAATGACGTAGACCCCGGTGAAGGCAGCCATTCCGATGACGCAGACAGCGTAGGGCACGTGAAACGCCATCTCAAACAGCCGGGAAAGGCCGTTGTAGATCGAGGCCGTGTAGGGGATCAGAAAGACAAAGACGATCACTGAGGCCGCAATCTTGAGAGGCTTGGAGTCAAAGCGCGCGCCAAAAAATTCGGGCATGGTCGAGGAGGCGAGGTGCTGGCTCATGATGCGGGTTCGCCGCCCCAGCACCGCCCAGGCGAGCAGGCTGCCGAGAACCGCGTTGCCGATGCCGATCCAGGTCGAGGCAATCCCGTATTTCCACCCGAACTGTCCCGCATAGCCGACAAATACAACCGCTGAAAAATAGGAGGTGCCGTAAGCGAAGGCTGTCAGCCACGGGCCGACCGAGCGCCCGCCCAGCACAAAGCCGGAAACGCTCAGAGCGTGCTTGCGCGCCTTGATCCCGACAACGACCATGACGGCAAAGAAGACAATCAGGAGGATGACTTTAATTGCCATAGGAAAGCCCCTTTCGTTTACTTTAAAGCGTGTCAGCTTTAAAGTAATAAAATATTTGAGTCTCATTATAACAGATTTTAAAGATTTGTCAAGGGGATTTCCAAATTTTTTTCACAGAGCTGTCCCGAGGAGTTCATTTCAAAATCATTCACATTTTATTTACAAATAGCCTGCACCAGATCCCGCCGTCTCCGGCACTGATAGGACAGAAACAAGAATTCTCCGACAGACCGGAAAAACCGGCGCGGATACCTGTTTTTGGGCAAACGGCTTTGCCATCCGGCGCGAGGCAAAGCTGAGAGGCGTGTCAGAAAAGCTGACACGCCTCTTTTCATTTTTCCGTCAATCTGTCCCGGAAAGATTCAGAGCGTTTCTTCCTTCAGAAACCGCTCCGCGTGGAGCCAGATGCGGTAAGCGCACTGATATTCCGAGGTGTCCTCCGGCATTTTGGTCACATCCGGCAGCCAGCGCAGGCTGCCCAGCTCCGCGAGGGCGGCGCAGACCGCGGGCTTCGCCGCTTCCTCCCGCCGCGCGATCTGAATCAGAGCGGACACCGCGCAGGAGAGATGCTGAAAGTAGACGAGGTTGAAATTTTCGCGGAGGCCGAACTGGTAGGAATAGCCGGTCCGGCGGTGGTAAAGCGGCCGCTCGAATTCCTCCGGGGAGAGGATGGCCGCAATTTCCGGCACCAGCCCCCGCCCGCCCAGGCGCCCGCAGAGGATGAGGGCGTTGGCGCTGCGGAGCTGATTGCTCCTGCGGCAGTCCTCAAAAAAGTAGTCGCTGCGGCAGCGGACAATCTCGCGCAGGACCGGCAGGGCGCGCACATCCCCTGTGAGGCCGAGAGCGAGGGCGGCGTGGTAGCGCAGCCGCTCCTCCCCCTGCCGCATCATTTCAAGCAGAGCGTCCCCGATCACTTCCGCTCCGAGGCGCCGGCAGGACCAGAAGGCCACGCCCGGCTTGTCGGAATCGAGGCCGGCGCGGATCTCCTCGAGATTTTCAAACCAGAAGACCGGTGTAAAGTCGTCCGGACGGCCGGGGAAATGGAAGCCGATCTGCCAGCTGCTGTGCGAGTCGAAGCAGCCGCGCGCGAGCAGGCGCTTTTTCAGCGCCGTCCGCCCGATTTCCCACACGCTGCGGCCCTCTTTGACCGCCAGCGCTGCTGCGATGCCGCAGGCTTCGCCCAGGCGGAACATATCGCGGTTCATCCGCACCGCCGAGACGGCGTAGCTGTCGGCGGAAAGGCAGCGGCCGGTTGTCATCAATCCCTCCATCCGCTGCGGCAGCACGCAGCCGAGCGGCACCGGGATCTTCATGGCGACGGTGCTCAGATTGCTGAGCATGTACCAGTCCTGATAGGTTTTTTCATCAAAGGCCAGGTCGCTGCCGTGTTTGTCGATGTCCGAATAGGCGTAAATGAGGGGATCCTCCCAGCGCCGGCGGTCCAGAATGGCGTCCAGCGTCAGCCGTTCGCGCCCCTCAAAGCGGAGTCCTTCCCGCACACCGATGAGCGGAGCGGCGTAGAGGAAGCAGCCGTCTTCCGCCCGCATCTCGCTGTGATGGGAATGGGCATAAAGGATCGCGCGGCTCACATCCTCCGCCTCGTACTGGTTCATGTAACCGCTGTCAAAATTGGTGCGGGAGAGGCGGCCGTTCCCGATGTAAAAGACGCGGACGCTGGAAAAAGGCTGCATCGTCCCATCGGTGCCGCGGCCGACCTCATAGGGGACGCCGCAGATGCGAATAAGATGCCCCTCGCTGGTGCCGTCGATGAGAACGCGGCAGCCGGCCGTACAGACCCGGTCTCCGCGCAGAACCCGCACACCCCGGACCGCTTCCCCTTCGGTGTAAACACCGAGGACCATGGAATCGTACCAGACCCTTGCGCCAGCTTCGGCGAGCTGGCGGTCCAGAACGATCTTTTTGGCGTCCGGGTGAAGGCCGAACTGACAGAAATACTGCCCGATTTCGCGGACAAGACGGTCCGTCTCCTCATACAGTCCGCCGCGCCCGCCGTAGTAGTAGCCGTTGACCGAACCAAGGGTGCACATGCCGCCGGAGCAGCCGCCCCGCTCAATGCCCAGGACGGAAACGCCCTCCTGCGCGGCGGCGAGCAGGCTGTACACCCCGGCTGTCCCGGCGCCCGCGACGATGACGTCGGCAAATTCCCCGAACAGGACCTCGCCGCAGTCAACAGCCGTATGTTCCCCGTTTCGCAGTTCATGCAGGATCATCAATACCCCTCCTCTTCCGCCAGTTTTTCACCCGTCCGCCAGGCGGAAAGCGGCCCCTCCGCCTCCGAGCCGGGAACTGTCCGCCAGCTGCCGTCCCGCGCTTTACAGACTCCGCCCGGACGCCGGTCCAGCGCAAAGCCCATCGCGCTGATTTTCGCCTCCCCTTCCGGAAAAGCAGCCGCAAAGGTGCGCAGCGCCAGCTCCCGCGCCGCGGGAAGGTCCGTTTCCG
>CALXIG010000170.1 GCA_944388305.1 uncultured Clostridia bacterium | reverse complement strand
GCGAGGATTTTTTGAAAGAGCACTTTGAAATCGTCCGGGCGGAGGAAATCCCCATCCGCAAGATCCCGGAGATTACCGACCAGCCCCTGATCCGGCGCTATTTTGTCCTGCCTTTCGGCTCGGTTCTTTCCCGCCTTCAGCTCGATGAGAGGGAGTATACCGCCCGCGCCGTGACGCAAATCAACACGTCGTTCAAAGGCGCCTATGTCTTTTCCAGCGGGAAAAACATGGGGGTGTTCAAGGCGGTTGGATTTCCGGAGGACGTCGGCCGGTTTTACCGGCTTGAAGAATATGAAGGCTATTGCTGGACGGCCCACGGCCGCTATCCGACCAACACGCCGGGATGGTGGGGCGGTGCGCATCCGTTTTCGCTCCTCGATTACTCTGTCGTCCACAATGGAGAGATTTCCTCCTATGATGCGAACCGCCGCCACCTGGAGATGTTCGGGTATCGCTGCACCCTGCAAACGGATACCGAAGTCATGACCTATATCGCGGATTACCTTCTCCGACGGCAAGGACTGACGCTGGAGGAACTGGCCGGTGTGATCGCGGCCCCTTTCTGGACTACCATTGAGCGGATGGCCCCGGAAGCGCGAGCCCGCGCGGCCTGGCTGCGAACCGTCTACCCGGGATTGCTGGTTACCGGTCCGTTTTCCATTGTTTTCGGCTTTACAGGGGGGATTATGGCGTTGAACGACCGGTTGAAGCTCCGTTCGATGGTCACCGCGCAAAAGGAAGACCGGGTTCTGATTGCAAGCGAGGAAGCGGCCATCCGGGCGATGGAACCGGACGCCGGCAATCTCTACGCCCCCGCCGGCGGGGAACCGGTGATTGTAAGAGTAAAGGAAGGTGCCTTTTGATGGAAACCGCGTATCTGTACCCGGAATTTGCGATCATCCGCAGTCCGGAGCGCTGTACAAACTGCCGCCTCTGCGAAAAACAGTGCCCCAATGGGGTCCACTTTTACGACGCAGCGGCCGGACGGATGCGGGCGGACGAGGCGAGATGCGTCAATTGCCAGCGGTGCGCCGCTGTTTGTCCGGTCCGGGCGCTGAAGATTGTGAAAAGCGGCTGCACGTTCCGGGAAAATGCCAACTGGCCGGATTCCGCTGTGCGGGAGATTGTCAAACAGGCGGAGAGCGGCGGTGTGCTGCTCTCTTCCATGGGAAATCCCAGGCCGCTGCCGGTTTACTGGGACCGTCTCCTCCTCAATGCCTCTCAGGTGACAAATCCGCCCATTGACCCGCTGCGCGAGCCGATGGAAACGCGGGTGTCCCTCGGGGCAAAGCCGGATGGGATCCGCCGGGGGGCGGACGGACAGCTCGAATGCGTGCTCCCGCCGCAGATTTCCCTGTCCATGCCGGTTCTCTTCTCGGCGATGAGCTACGGCTCCATCAGCTACAACGCCCACGAGGCGCTCGCCCGTGCCGCGGCAGAGCTGGGCATCTGCTACAACACCGGCGAAGGCGGCCTGCACGAGGATTTTTACTGCTACGGCGCCAACACCATCGTGCAGGTGGCCTCCGGCCGGTTCGGTGTGCACGAGGACTATCTGAACGCGGGCGCCGCCATAGAGATCAAGATGGGGCAGGGGGCAAAGCCGGGCATCGGCGGCCATCTTCCGGGAAACAAGATTGTCGGGGACGTCTCACGCACCCGGATGATTCCGGAAGGATCGGACGCCATTTCTCCCGCCCCGCACCACGATATTTATTCCATTGAGGATCTGCGGCAGCTGGTTTATTCCCTCAAGGAGGCGACCGGATACCGCAAGCCGGTGATCGTCAAGGTGGCCGCTGTCCACAACATCGCGGCGATTGCCAGCGGCATTGCGCGCAGCGGGGCCGACATCATCGCAATTGATGGTTTCCGCGGCGGCACCGGTGCGGCTCCCACGCGAATTCGGGACAATGTAGGCATTCCCATCGAGCTGGCCCTTGCAGCCGTCGACCAGCGGCTCCGGGACGAGGGAATCCGAAACCGGGTTTCCGTCATTGCGGGTGGCAGCATCCGCAGCGCGGCAGATGTGGTCAAGGCGGTCGCTTTGGGCGCTGACGCCTGTTATATCGCGACGGCGGCGCTGATCGCGCTGGGCTGCCGCCTCTGCCGGAGCTGCCAGACCGGACGGTGCGCCTGGGGAATCGCGACGCAGCGTCCGGACCTGGTGTCGCGCCTCGATCCAGCGGAGGGAAGCAGGCGGCTGGTCAATCTGCTGACCGCATGGCGGCATGAAATCATGGAAATGCTGGGCGGCATGGGCATCAACTCCATCGAGGCGCTGCGCGGCAACCGCCTGATGCTGCGCGGCATTGGCCTGACTGAAAAGGAGCTTCAAATTCTTGGAATTGCCCATGCGGGAGAATAAGGAACAGGAGGTTGCGGAATTCTATGGAAACCATTGACGCGCGTCAGCTCGATTTCCGGCAGCTGAACGAGGCCATCCGGCAGGCGGGGGACTGCTGCCGGATTTCCGGCTGTCTGGGACAGCGCTTTATCGGCGCCGGAATGAGCGGCAGAAGGATTGTCATCGACGGAATTCCGGGAAACGCACTTGGCGCCTATCTGAATGGCGCGGAAATTGAAGTCAACGGCAGCGCGCAGGATGCGGTAGGCGACACCATGAACGCCGGCAGGATCATTGTGCATGGAAGCATCGGCGACACTGCCGGTTATGCCATGCGGGGCGGAGAGATTTACGTCGAAGGAGACGCGGGATACCGCGCGGGCATCCACATGAAGGTGTACCGGGATAAAATGCCGGTTCTTGTGATCGGCGGCCGGGCGGGCAGCTTTCTCGGCGAGTACCAGGCCGGCGGACTCATCATTGTACTGGGTTTGGGGCGCGGCAGCCGGCCGGCAACCGGAAATTTTCCATGCGCCGGTATGCACGGCGGCAAGGTTTTTCTGCGCGCCCCGCGGGACGGCCTCTTCCTTCCCCCGCAGGTGACGGCGTCCGCCGCTTCCGAAGCGGACCTTGCGGAGATCAGGCCCTACCTGGAGCGCTACTGCGCTCTGTTCCGGCGTGAGATAGCGCAGCTGCTGGAGGAGGAATTCACCGTTGTCGTTCCGGACAGCGGAAATCCGTACAGACAGATGTACGTACAAAATTGAGAGGAGACGCTGAATATGCAGTATTCGCCGGCTGAAATCATGCAGTATATCCGCGAGGAGGATGTCAAATTCATCCGGCTCGCATTTTGCGACGTCCGTGGAAGGCAGAAAAATATTTCGATTATGCCGCATGAAATTGAGCGGGCATTTGCCCACGGCATTGCGTTTGACGCTTCGGCCATCGCGGGCTTTGGCGGTTCGGTCCGCTCCGACCTGTTTTTGCACCCCGATCCCTCCACGATTGCCGTCCTCCCCTGGCGCCCGGAGCATGGGCGGGTGGTGCGGATGTTCTGCGATATTTCCCATCCGGACGGGACCCCGTTTGCAGAGGATACCCGCGCCCTTCTCAGGAGGACGGCGGCCGCCGCTGTTCGGGAAGGATGCCGCTTTTCTTTTGGCGCGGAGATGGAGTTTTATCTGTTTAACCGGGACGAGGCCGGGGAGCCGACCCGAATTCCGTATGACCGCGCCGGATATATGGACATCGCCCCTGAGGACCGGGGAGAAAATGTCCGGCGGGAGATCTGTCTGACGCTCGAGCAGATGGGAATTCTGCCGGAAAGTTCCCACCACGAGGAAGGGCCCGGCCAGAACGAAATTGATTTCCGTTATTCCGACTCGCTTTCCGCCGCCGACAACGCCGTCACCTTTCAGGCGGTAGTCAATACCATCGCAGCGCGAAGCGGCCTCTGCGCAGACTTTTCTCCCAAACCGCTTCCGAACTGCCCCGGCAACGGAATGCACATCAATATTTCCGCAAAAAGCGGCGGCGCGGATCCGCTGCCCGGCCTGATTGCGGGAATTCTCAGGCGGATTCCGGAAATGACGGTCTTTTTGAATCCGACTGAGGACTCCTACGCCCGCCTCGGCAGCGGCAAGGCTCCCCGCTATATCACCTGGTCGGCCGAAAACCGCTCTCAGCTCATTCGGGTGCCGGCTGCGTCCGGGGAATTCCGCCGGGCGGAGCTGCGCTCGCCGGATCCGGGCTGCAACCCCTATCTCGCCTTTACCCTGCTGATTGAGGCGGGAATGGAGGGGATCCGTGAAGGGATGATTCCGCCGCCCGCCGCCGACCGCAATCTTTTCTCCGTCTCCGCCGGGGAACTGAGCGGGTACCGGACGCTGCCGGCGACATTGGCCGGGGCGGCGAAGCTCGCCCGGGAAAGCGAATTTGTTCGAAACTGCCTGCCTGCATCCATTATCGAGCACTACTGCGGCCGGTAAATTTCAGACAGAAGAGAGGGGGAGGCAGCTTGGAACTGAAAGAACAGGTTACCAGTGTGCTTGTGGTATCATCTTCTGAAAAATTCAATCAATCGCTGACAGCGCTGCTGCCCCGGGCCCGGTTTGATCCGGTGCGGTTCGCCGCCGGGGCTGGAGCGGCCCGCAGGGAGCTGCTGGAGCGGCCCTGCGACCTCGTCCTGATCAATACGCCGCTGCCGGATCAGTCCGGCGTCCAGCTGGCCATTGACCTGTGCAGCGAGAGCGGGATGGGGGTGCTCCTTTTTGTAAAAAGCGAGCATTACGCAGAGGTGGCGGAACGGGTGGAGGGCTACGGCGTCCTCGCCCTTCAGAAGCCAACCAGCAGCCAGCTTGTGATCCAGTCGCTTCATCTGCTCTGCGGTACCCGGGAACGCCTGCGCCGGATGGAGCGGAAAACCGCCTCCATCGAGGAAAAGATGGAGGAGATCCGGCTGGTGAACCGGGCAAAATGGCTGCTGATTTCGGAGCTTCGGATGACGGAGGAGGACGCGCACCGCTATATAGAAAAGCAGGCGATGGACCGCTGTGTCACCCGCCGCGCGATTGCGGAAGGCATCATTCGCACCTATCAGTAGCAGATTGGAGAGAGACGCATGACCAAATATATTTTTGTAACCGGCGGAGTGGTCTCCGGGTTGGGCAAGGGCATTACAGCCGCCTCGCTGGGCAGGCTGCTCAAGGCGCGGGGACTGAAGGTCGCGGCACAGAAGCTCGACCCATATCTCAATGTGGACCCGGGAACGATGAGTCCCTACCAGCACGGAGAAGTTTATGTCACCGAAGACGGCGCCGCGGCGGATCTCGACCTCGGGCACTATGAGCGCTTTATCGACGAGGATCTCAACCGCTATTCCAATCTGACCGCGGGCAGAGTCTACTGGAATGTTCTCAACAAGGAGCGGCGGGGGGAATTTCTGGGCTCAACAGTGCAGGTCATCCCGCATATCACCAACGAGATCAAGGAATTCATCTACCGCGTCGGCCGCACCACCGACGCAGACATCGTGATTACAGAAATCGGCGGCACTATCGGCGACATGGAATCTCAGCCCTTCCTGGAGGCAGCCAGGCAGATCTCACTCGAGACCGGGCGGGAAAACTGTCTTTTTATCCATGTCACGCTGGTGCCTTTTCTGCGCGGGTCGGGCGAGCACAAGTCCAAGCCGACGCAGCATTCGGTCCGGGAGCTTCAGGGGATGGGAATTCATCCGAACCTCATCGTCCTGCGCTGCGATGAACCGCTCGAGGAGGAGATTTTCCGCAAAATCGCCCTTTTCTGCAATGTCAAGCCGGATTGCGTCATTGAAAACCGCACCCTTTCAAACCTCTACGAAGCGCCGCTCATGCTGGAACGGGCGCACTTTTCCGAGGTTGTCTGCCGCGAATTGGGAATTTCTGCAAAACAGCCGGACCTCACCGAATGGGAGGCGCTGGCCGGACGGATTCACCGCCTTCAGGGCGATGTGGAAATCGGGCTGGCCGGCAAGTATGTCCGGCTGCATGACGCCTATCTTTCGGTGGCGGAAGCGCTGGCCCACGCGGGTTACGCGCTGGGCTGCCGGGTGCAGATTCGCTGGATTGACGCAGAGGAGATTGTTCCGGAAAGCCTTGCCGGACTGAGCGGAATTCTCGTTCCGGGCGGATTCGGCAGCCGCGGTGTTGAGGGGATGATTCGTGCGGCGGAATACGCCCGTATCCATGGGCTTCCCTATTTCGGCATCTGTCTCGGGATGCAGGTCGCAGTCATCGAATATGCCCGCCACGCCGCCGGGCTGCCGGACGCGAATTCGGGGGAATTTGCCCCGGACTGTCCGCACAGGGTGATTGATTTTCTGCCGGGACAGAGCAGCGGGACCGACAAAGGCGGCACTCTCCGGCTCGGAAGTTATCCCTGCGCCATCCGGGCGGAAACGGCGCTGGCGCGTTGTTACGGAGAACCCCTCGTTCGGGAACGCCACCGCCACCGGTATGAGTTCAACAACGAGTACCGGGCGCTTTTGGAGGAGAAGGGGCTTGTCTTTTCCGGCCTTTCGCCGGATGGGCGGCTGGTCGAGGCGGTCGAGCTGCCCGGCCGGGATTTTTATGTCGGGGTACAGTTCCATCCGGAATTCATAAGCCGTCCGAACCGGCCGCATCCGCTCTTTGTGGGATTTGTGCAGGCCGCCCGGCGCTTTGCGGAGAGCTGCGGAAAGGGGAAAACGATATGACCGGAGCGATTCATGAGGAGTGCGGCGTCTTTGGGGTATACGCGCCGGAAGCGTGTCCTGTCGCTGTCACCGCCTATTACGGACTGTATGCCCTCCAGCACCGGGGGCAGGAGAGCTGCGGGATTTCGGTCTGCGCGGACGGACTGTTTTTCTCCCGCAAAGATCTGGGGCTGGTCAGTGAAGTCTTTTCGCCGGAAGCGCTTTCCCGGCTGCCGGACGGACAGATGGCGGTCGGACATGTCCGCTATGGCACAACCGGCCGAACCGGCCGCGCAAACTGCCAGCCGATTGAGGTGAATCATCAGAAGGGGCGGCTCGCCCTTGCGCACAACGGCAACCTGAGCAACGCCGGGGCGCTGCGCAGCGCCCTTGAGCTCTCGGGAGCGATTTTTCACACAACAAGCGACACCGAGATTATCGCCTACATCATCACCCGGGAGCGGCTGACGGCGCCCTCTATCGAAGAGGCGGTGAGCCGGGCGATGGGGCAGCTCGAAGGCGCCTATTCCCTTGTCCTGATGTCGGCCGCCAAGCTGATCGCGGTCCGGGACCCGCACGGCTTCCGCCCGCTCTGCTATGGGAAAACGCCGGACGGACGTTATCTCGCCGCTTCTGAGAGCTGCGCCCTTCAGGCTGCCGGCGCTGTTTTGGAACGCGAACTCCTGCCCGGGGAAATCCTCGTTTTTGACGAGTCGGGCGTCCACTCCCGCAGGGAACACTGCGGGACAGCGCAGCCCCGTCTCTGCGCCTTTGAGTATATTTATTTTGCCCGGCCCGACTCGGTGATCGAAGGGCGGCCGGTGCACGCCGCACGCCTCTGTGCCGGGGAAATTCTGGCCAGGCGCTGTCCGGCCCGGGCGGATGTCGTCGTGGGCGTCCCGGATTCGGGGCTGGACGCTGCGCTCGGATATTCCAGGCAGTCGGGAATCCCTTACGGCATGGGATTTGTCAAAAACCGCTATATCGGCCGCACCTTCATTGCCCCGGAACAGGGCGAACGGGGAAGCCAGGTGCGGATCAAGCTGAGTCCCATCCGGGAAACAGTGGCGGGAAAACGGGTCGTCCTGATCGATGATTCCATTGTCCGGGGAACGACCAGCCGGCAGATTGTCGGCCTGCTGCGGGAAGCCGGTGCGCGGGAGGTTCACATGCGGATCTCCTCGCCTCCTTTTTTAAATCCCTGCTACTACGGCACCGATATTGATTCACGGGAGAATCTGATCGCCTGCGGACGCACACCCGGGGAAGTCGCTGCCATGATCGGCGCGGACAGCCTGGGCTACCTCCCGGTGGAAGACCTGGGCGAGCTGACCGGCGGCGGTGGGTATTGCGCTGCCTGTTTTGACGGGAACTACCCCACCCGGATACCGGAAAATACCCGAAAGGACCGCTTCGAACTGCCGCTTTCTCAAAGCCGGAAACGGCGCCGGGAACTGTCCGAACCGGAACGTCTTCGCGGAGAAAATGTCCGGGATTGTTTCAATTGCGAAAGGAGCCATTCATCATGAACATCCTCTACGAGGGAAAAAGCAAAATTGTTTACGCCGGTGAGGAGCCCGGCACCTGTATTATCCGCTATAAGGACACTGCCACCGCCGGAGACGGCGCGAAGAAGGAAGAGCTTCCCGGCAAGGGGCGCTTGAACGCCGCCATCTCCAATAAGATTTTCGCCTACCTTGCCGCAAACGGCGTCAAAACCCACCTGATCAAGGTCATTGACGATGTCACCGTCCTTGCGAAGCAGGCGGAGATCGTCCCGGTCGAGGTCATCGTCCGCAACGCCGCGGCCGGCAGCTTTTCCAAGAAGTACGGCGTTCCCGAGGGAAGTGAGCTGCGCAACACCGTCGTCGAGTTCAGCTTAAAGAGCGACGAGCTGCATGACCCCATGATCAATGACAGCCAGATCACCGCTATCGGTGCCGCGACCGCTGAGGAGCTCGCCGAGCTGCGCGCAGCCGCCCTCAAAATTGACCGCCTGCTGACCGCGCTCTTTGAGAAGGCCGGCATCCGCCTTGTCGACTTCAAGCTGGAGTTCGGCCGCGCGGACGGGGAGCTGCTGCTCTGCGACGAGATCTCCCCCGATTCCTGCCGCCTGTGGGATATGCAGACCGGCGACAGGATGGACAAGGACCGCTTCCGCCGGGATATGGGCGGCGTGCTGGACGGATACCGCGCAGTGCTTTTGCGGCTGAATGCAGAGGAGGAGAGAGAGAATGCCTGACCGTTACGAAAACCCCCTCTGCAAGCGGTACGCGAGCCGGGAGATGCAGGAGATCTTCTCGGACGACCGCAAATTCTCCACCTGGCGGAAGCTCTGGACTGTTCTGGCCGAGAGCGAGATGGAGCTGGGGCTCCCCATCACCGAAGAGCAGGTGGAAGAACTGCGCGCCCACATCTATGATATCGACTATGCCGCCGCCGCAAAGCGCGAGGCGGAGGTCCGCCATGACGTCATGGCCCACATCTATGCCTACGGCCTCGTCTGCCCGAAGGCAAAGCCGATTATCCACCTGGGCGCGACAAGCTGCTACGTCGGGGACAACACCGACATCATTTTGCAGCGGGACGCTCTCCTGCGGGTCAAAAAGCTGCTGCTCACCGCTCTCTCCCGCCTGGCGGATTTCGCGGAGCGCTACAAGGACCAGCCCACCCTCGCCTACACCCACTTCCAGGCCGCCCAGCCCACCACTGTCGGCAAGCGGGCCGCCCTGTGGATGCAGGATTTGATGATGGACCTCGAGCACCTCGATTTCACCCTCGGAAGATTAAAGCTCCTCGGCTGCCGCGGCACCACCGGCACCGGCGCAAGTTTCCTCGAGCTGTTCGGCGGAGACCGGGAGAAGGTGAGGGCACTCGAGGCAAAGATTGCGGAGAAGATGGGCTTTGATGCGGCCTATCCCGTGAGCGGCCAGACCTATTCCCGCAAGGTGGATTATTTCACCCTGTCGGTCCTCTCCGGCATCGCCCAGAGCGCGTGGAAATTCTCGGGCGATATGCGGCTGCTCTCCCACCTCAAAGAGTTTGACGAGCCGTTTGAGGCCGGACAGGTCGGTTCCTCGGCGATGGCCTACAAGCGCAACCCCATGCGTTCGGAGCGGATCGCCTCCCTTGCGCGGTATGTGGTCGCCGACGCGCTCAACCCGGCGATTACCGCGGGGACGCAGTGGTTTGAGCGCACCCTCGACGATTCGGCCAACAAGCGCATCAGCGTCCCGGAGGCATTTCTTGCGGTGGACGGCATCCTCACCCTGTACATCAACATTGTTAGCGGGATGACGGTCTACCCCAGGATGATCGAAAAGCACCTGAAAGAGGAGCTGCCTTTCATGGCGACCGAGAATATCCTCATGTACTGCGTCAAGAAGGGCGGGGACCGCCAGACCCTGCACGAGGCGATCCGGCAGCACGCCGTCGCTGCCGCCAAGGCAGTCAAACAGGAGGGGGCGGACAACGACCTCCTCGACCGCATCGCCGCTGACCCGGCCTTTGGCATCACCCGCGCCGAGATGGAGCAGATCCTCGCGGAAGGAAACTTCACCGGCTGCGCCGCCGGGCAGACCGAAGCCTACGTCGCCGGGGTCCGCGCGGTGCTCGCGGAAAACAGCGCCCTGCTGGGCGAAGGGGCCGCGGCTGAAATCACTGTCTGAGAAAGAGGGAAAAACCTTATGCTTACCGCAATCGTTGGCATCAACTGGGGCGATGAGGGGAAGGGCCGGATGGTCGACCTTCTGTCGTCTGACTATGAAATTGTCTGCCGCTACCAGGGCGGCAACAACGCCGGCCACACCGTGGTCAACGACAGAGGAA
>CALXIG010000169.1 GCA_944388305.1 uncultured Clostridia bacterium | reverse complement strand
AAATCCCTGCGCGCTCCCGCAGGGCCGCGGTGGCAATTCTGGGGGCTGCGGCAGCGGGATACGGATTTCTCACTCTGTGGATGCTTGCCAACCACCTTCCGGTATTCTCCGCCTACAGCAGGACGCTCTGGGGGGATCAGGACTCCTTTTTCTCCCTGCTCGGGATGCTGCTGGCAGCGGCCGCAGTCTTCGCGCTGCTTCTGGGCTTCTGGCAGAACGGCGTGCTTTCCCGCAGGATGTTTACCGGCGCAGCGGCTGTGTTCATTCTGACTGAAGCCTTTTTCAACGCGGGCGTCTACATCGGCGCAGCGCCCACCGATCAGCAGAACGCCGTCAGGGTCCTCTCCCTCACCGGCGAGATCGAGGAAGACGACTTTTTCCGGGTGAAAACATCCCGCAAGTACTTTGACGTCAACCTGATCTCCGCGGCGGGATACGAGACGCTCGCCCACTACACCTCGCTGACCCCGGAAACCACCCTGCTCACCCAGCGGCGGCTGGGCTATTCCGGCTACTGGATGGAGGTCGGGAGCCACGGCGGCACCGCATTCTCCGACGCGCTTCTCGGCAACGAGTACGAAATCGTGCGCGGGGAGGAGGGGTACGCGTTCCGCCCGCTTCCCTATGACTTGCCGGACGCCGTCGTCACCGGCGCGGAGCCGGGATTTCTTGAGACGCTGCCCGCCGCCTCCCGGATGGAGATCCAGCAGGCGGTCGCAGACGCGCTTTTCCCGGATGCGGAGGGGCTTTTCTTCCCATGCCGGCCGGACAGCCTCCAAAACCTGACCGTTTCAGACGGGGAATACTATGTGGAAGACGGGGAAACGGGCCGGATCACCTGGCAGGTTGAGGTCAGGGGACCGGTCACCCTCTACTTTGACTGCGCCGCTGCCCCTTCCAACGCCCTGCGGGAGCGGTTGAACGGGAGCTGCACCGTCATTGTCAACGGCATCATGCTCCGGAAGGGATATCCTGCGCAGAGCGAAAACGGCATCCTCTGCCTGGGGCACTTTGCGGATGAAACGGTGCAGGTCACGGTGGAGCTGGGCAAAAGCATTTCGCCCGAATCCTTTGAGCTGTTCGGAATGCGGGAGGAGGTCCTCGCTTCCCTCTGCGAGACGGCGCAAGGGGCGGAGCTGGAGGGCGGCGGGAGCCGCTTCACCCTCACCTGCACGGCTGAAGAAGGGCAGACCCTCTTTGTCCCGCTCTCCTGGGATGAGGGCTGGCGCGCCTATGTAAATGGGGAAAAGGTCCCCCTCTCCCGCGCTGCGGGCAACTACCTCTCCCTCCCGCTCAGAGCCGGGGAAAACGAGGTGGAGCTCCGGTATTTTCCGCCCGGGCTCAGGGCAGGGGCGCTGTTAAGCCTCGGGGGGCTCCTGCTCCTCTATCCGGCGGTGCGGCTGGCGGGACGCCTTTCCCGCTCGCGGGCTGCGAAACGGACGGCTCTGCTGCTCTTTTCCGCGGTGGCGCTCGGGGCGGCGGCGGTGGTGTATCTCGTGCCGGTCGGGATTTATTTTACCGGATAAATTTGCAAAGCGGGGAAAATGTGGTATAATAACCTCAAAGGCTTCCTGACGGAAGCCCAGGGAAACTGCGTTTCCCTTCGGAATCCTGCCGGATTCCCTTTGTGAACATTGTATCATGTACGGTTTTGCTCGCGCAAAACCCCGGCGGATAAATCCGCCTTCAAATCCTTGCGGATTTGCGGCCATGGTATAATAACCTCAAAGGCTTCCTGAAAGGAGGGACCCGCGTGCTGACCTACCGCGCCGCCGATTTGCTCGACCCATCGGAAAATATCACCGTTCAGCGCTGCGAGACCGCCGCTCCGGAGCCGCCGCACACCCACGACTTCATCGAGCTGGTCTACATTGCCGGCGGCAGCGGGATCCAGCGGGTCGGGGATCGGGAATACGCCGTCCGGCGGGGCTGCCTGCTCTTTCTCAACTGCGGGGAGCGCCACGCCTTTGTGCCGGAGGGGCGGCTGCTCTACTACAACATTCTCCTCCGCCCGGAATTTATGGGACAGGAGCTGGTTGAGCAGTCCGACGCCTTTTCCCTCCTCTCGCTGACCGCCTTTGAGGAATTCCGCGGCGCCATGCGGGAGGAAGGGGGCTTCACCGCCTTTGAGGGGGAACAGCTCCGCGAGCTGGAGGCGGTGGTCGGCATGATGCACCGGGAATTTTCTGCAAAGGAGCCGGGATACCGGACGGTGCTGCGGGGATGCCTCTCGGTGCTGCTCGCCCGCCTCTTCCGCCAGATGGCCATTCCCGAAACCGGCGCGGAAAAACGCCATGGACTGCCGCCCGCAATTTTCGACTACATCGAGGCCCACTGCTGCGAGCGGCTGACCCTCCCGGAACTCGCCAGCCGCTGTTTCTACAACCCCTCCTACTTCAGCCGGGTCTTCAAGGAGACGAGCGGCATGAGCCTCACCGACTACATCGGGCAGAAGCGGATGGAACGGGCGGCGGAGCTGCTCCGGGAAACCGCCCTGAGCGTCGAAAAGGTCGCGCAGGCGGTCGGATACCGCGAAAAAGGACAATTTTACCGGCAGTTTAAAGCTTTTGCCGGGGCGACACCCCGGGCCTACCGGGAAAGCGCCCGGGCAGAGACAGGCCCGGATTTACGGAAAGGATGATTGATATGCTGGACAAAGCCTTATTGGATCAATATTTTGAAGAACACCGGGAGGAATTTCTGCGGGATCTCTGCCGGCTGGTGCGCATTCCGAGCGAGCGCGGCGAGGCAAAGCCGGGGATGCCCTACGGCGAAGGCCCGGCCAAAGCCCTCGCCGAGGCGATGGAGATCGCGCGGGAAATGGGCTTTTCGGTCAAAAACTACGACAACTATGTCTGCGCGGCCGACCTGAATGACCGCCCCACCGAGCTGGACATCCTCGCCCACCTCGACGTGGTGCCGGTCAGCAACGGCTGGACGGTGACAAAACCCTTTGAGCCGGTCATCCGGGACGGCAGGATTTACGGCCGCGGGACAGCCGACGACAAGGGCCCCGCCGTCGCCGCCCTCTACGCCGCCAGGGCGGTGCGCGACCTCGGCGTGCCGCTCTCCAAAAATGTCCGCATCATCCTCGGCACCGACGAGGAGTGCGGCAGCTCGGACCTCGAGCACTACTATTCCATCGAAAAGGAAGCCCCCAAGAGCTTCTCCCCTGACGCGGACTTTCCCCTCATCAACCTCGAAAAGGGCGGCCTGCGGGGCGCCTTCTCGGCAGAATGGGAAGAGGACAAGGCGCTCCCACGGCTTGTTTCGGCTGACGCGGGCATCAAGCTGAACGTCGTCCCCGACCGGGCGGAGGCCGTTGTGGAGGGGCTTTCCCAGCCTGCGCTGGAGGAAGCCTGCACCGCCGCTTCGGCGCGGACCGGTGTGGAATTCTCCGTCTCCGGGGCCGGAACGGGGCTTCTCCGCATCCGGGCAAAGGGGCTCGGCGCGCACGCGGCCGGCCCGCAGAACGGCAACAATGCCCTCACCGCTCTGCTGGACCTGCTCGCCGCTCTGCCGCTCGCGGAAAGCGAGGGCTTCTCCCGCCTGCGGGCAGTTGCGGCGTGCTTCCCGCACGGCGACTGGCTCGGCAGGGCCCTCGGCGTCGCGATGTCCGACGAGCTGTCGGGCGAGACGACGCTGAGCTTTGACATCTTCCACTACTCCCTGACCGGGCTGCGGGGCGAATTTGACTGCCGCGCCTGTATCCTGGCAAATGATGAGAATCTCCGCGACCCCATCCGGGAGAAACTCGCTGCGGGCGGCGTCACCCTCGCGCCCTGCGCTGTTTTTGCTCCCCATCACGTCCCGGCGGACAGTCCCTTTATCCGGACGCTGCTCGACTGCTATGAGGCGTACACCGGAGAAAAGGGGTACTGCGTCTCCATCGGCGGCGGGACCTACGTTCACC
>CALXIG010000168.1 GCA_944388305.1 uncultured Clostridia bacterium | reverse complement strand
ATCGACCCCAAGGTGGTCGAGATGGGCATCTACAACGGTATCCCGCACCTGCTCATTCCGGTTGTCACCGACCCGAAAAAGGCGGCGGGGGCGTTAAACTGGGCCGTCACCGAGATGCTCAAGCGGTACGCGGCTTTCGCGGAGCATTCGGTCCGCGACATCAAAGGATATAACCGCATCGCGGCGCAGTCGGAGGATCTGCCCCACATGCCGCAGGTCGTCATCATCATCGACGAGCTGGCCGACCTGATGATGGCCGCCCCCAATGAGGTTGAGGACGCCATCTGCCGTCTGGCTCAGATGGCCCGCGCGGCGGGAATGCACCTCATCATCGCGACTCAGCGGCCGTCGGTCGACGTTGTCACCGGCCTCATCAAGGCCAACATTCCCTCCCGGATCGCGCTGTCGGTCTCCTCGCAGGTCGACTCGCGCACCATTCTCGACACCGGCGGGGCGGAGAAGCTGCTCGGGCGGGGCGACATGCTCTACGCGCCGATCGGCTTTCCGAAGCCCGTGCGGGTGCAGGGCTGTTTTGTGAGCGACGCCGAGATCGAGGCGGTGGTGGATTTCATTAAGAACGGCCAGGAGCCGGTCACCTACGACACCGGCATCATGGATGAAATCGAGCGGCAGGCCGCCGCCGACAGCGGCAGGAAGAAGGGCGCCGCGGCTGATGCCGGAGACGCGGTGGATGAGCTGTTTGAGGACGCCGTCCAGTGTATCCTCGACGCCGGGCAGTGCTCGACCTCCTACCTCCAGCGCCGTTTCAAGATCGGCTACGCCCGGGCGGCGCGGCTGGTTGACGAGCTGGCGGAGCGCGGCATTGTCGGCCCCCCCGACGGCTCCAAGCCGCGGGAGGTGCTGATTTCCAAGGCGCAGTGGGCGGAATTCCAGATGCGCAACCACATGGACTGAGGAGGATTTTATGGAGAAAGCGGAATGCGCGGTGCGGCCGGTCCGGCGGGAGGAGCTGGGCGGGCTGCTCGGCCTTTATACCTTTCTGGGGGACAACCCCCTCCCGGCGGACATGGCGGCGGCCCTGCCGCTCTGGGAAAGGATCCTGCAAAACCCCGATTACCGCATCCTCGTGATCGAGGAAGGGGGGCGGATCGTCTCCTCATGCACGCTTCTGGTGGTGCCAAACCTCACCCATGGACAGCGCCCCTACGCGTTGGTGGAGAATGTCGTCACCCACCCCGATTTCCGGGGCAGAGGCTTTGGCACCGCCGTCCTGAACGCCGCCCGGGAGATCGCGCGGCGGGAAAACTGCTACAAGATCATGCTGCTCACCGGCTCAAAAAGGGAGAGCACGCTGCAATTTTACAAAAGGGCTGGATACCGGGATGACCTCAAGACCGGATTCTGCCAGAAACTGGACTAGATGGGGGTACTCATGAACGAATTTTTGCCTGTTTCCCGGGAGGATATGGCCGTCCGGGGCATCGAACAGCTCGATTTTATCATCGTCACCGGCGCCGCCTATGTCGACCACCGGAGCTTTGGCACCGCCATTATTTCCCGGGTCATCGAGGCGGAGGGCTACACCATCGGGGTGATCGCCCAGCCGGACTGGCGTTCCGACCGGGACTTCACCCGGCTGGGACGTCCGAAATACGCCTTTTTTGTCAACGCGGGCAATCTCGACTCGATGGTTGCACACTACACTGCCGCCAGAAAACGGCGCTCCGAGGATGCCTATACCCCCGGCGGCGCCGCGGGAAAGCGCCCTGACCGGGCGGTTTTGACCTACAGCCGCCGCCTGCGGGAAATCTACGGGGAGATCCCCATCATCATCGGCGGAGTCGAGGCCTCGCTGCGGCGGTTCGCCCACTACGACTACTGGGACGATGCGGTGCGGCCTTCCATCCTGGCGGAGTCCGGCGCGGACCTTCTGACCTACGGCATGGGGGAGCTGCAAACCATCGAGATCGTCAACCGCCTGGCCGGCGGGGAGGAGATTCATGCGCTGCGGGATATCCGGGGAACCTGCTATCTCTGTCCGCCCTCCGAGACCCCCTTCGGCGGTGCGCAGTGCCCCGATTTCGACCAGGTCCGCGCGGATAAAAAAGCCTACTGCCGGGCGACCCGCATTCAGATGGACCAGCAGGATGAAATCTCCGGCAAAATCGTCCTGCAGCGGCACGGGGAGGTCATGCTCGTCCAGAATCCGCCGATGCGGGTGCTGACCACCGGAGAGCTCGACCGCGTCTACGCCCTGCCTTATGCGCGGCGGTGGCATCCGGGATATGACGCGCTGGGCGGCGTCCCCGGCCTCGAGGAGGTGGAGTTTTCCATCGCCCACAACCGCGGCTGCTTCGGCGCCTGCAATTTCTGCGCCATCGCCTTCCACCAGGGGCGGAAGATCGCGGTGCGCAGCGAGGAGTCGGTCCTCGCCGAGGCAAAGCTGCTGACCACCCTGCCGAACTTCAAGGGCTACATCCACGACGTGGGCGGCCCGACCGCCAACTTCCGGCGGCCTTCCTGCCGCAAGCAGCTCACCCAGGGCCTCTGCAAGGGCGGAAAAAAGTGCCTGGCGCCCACCCCCTGTCCCGCCCTGGAGGCCGATCACAGCGAGTACCTCGACCTGCTCCGCAGGATCCGGGCCCTCCCCGGGGTCAAGAAGGTCTTCATCCGCTCCGGCATCCGTTTTGACTACCTGATGGCCGACCCGGACGACAGCTTTTTCGAGGAGCTGGTCGCCCACCA
>CALXIG010000167.1 GCA_944388305.1 uncultured Clostridia bacterium | reverse complement strand
GAGCGCGTCGGCAAAGAGGGAGGCCGCGTGGAAGCCGATCATGACCGGCCGGTCGCCCTCAAAGGAGGGAAAGGAGGGCATCAGGCCGCTCTGGCGGTACATGAGGTTGTAGCTCTGGAGAATTTCGCGGTGGCGCTCCCCGTCGAGCAGCAGCTGGAGCGGGTGCATACAGCGGAAGGTATCCCACAGCCCGTCGCCGGTGTAGAAGGTCCCCTCGTGCACCTGCCCGTCGTAGCCGGAAAAATACTGCCCATATTCGGTGTAATCGGTCATCCGCATGAAGGCGCGGAACAGGGCGGTGTAATAGACGGTTTTGCGCTCCTCGGTGTTGCCCAGGACCGCTGCCTTGCCGAGCTGGCGGTCCCAGATCTCCCGGGCCTCATCGGCGGTGGCGTCAAAATCCCGGCCGTCCGTCTCCTTTTGCAGGCTCTCAGCCGCCTTTTCGAAGGAGATGAGGGAGACGGCGCCGCGGACGGTCACGGTTTCCGGCACGCGAAGCACCCACTCCTCCGCCTCGCGGCGCAGGACCTTCACCGGACAGTCCAACGCTACCAGAACGTATTCAAAAACCTCAAATTTCGGGTGTTTGCGTCGGATGCGAAGGGCGATCCGGCCGCTGCGCTCCTCCGCCGAGCCGTTTGGAAAGCGAAGGCGCAGCTCATTGGCGCCGGTAAAGCGGTGCAGGTAGACATGCTGCGTCACCGTTGACTCGGCGGCGAGCTCCATCTCCTCCAGCTCGGCCCGCATCCGGTAGCAGCGGAAATCCTCCCGGCTGTGGTCGACGGTGTTGTCGAAACAGCCGTCCCGGCCGGGCATGACATTGGCGCTGCCCAGCGGGTAGCCCTGAATGCGGTCGTTGCAGTAGTAGTCGCTGTTCCCGGCGGGAACCGGCGTACTGCGGGCCATGCCGTAAGGGAGCATAACCTCCGGCTTACAGCAGGCGAGCATCTGGGAAATGGTCCCGATGTAGGGATTGACGTAATCAGCAAGGTGTTTCATCCAAAATTCCTCTAAAATTATTCGGCACCCGCATATCGAAAGCCCCGCTGCTTTGCAGCAACGGGGCGCGCGGGCTTTTCAGCCGGTTATTTGCCTTGTGGGACAATCAGGCCATAGCCGCCGTTATTCCGGCGGTAGACGACGTTGACGGCGCCGCTTTCGGCATTCAGGAAAACAAAGAAGCTGTGGCCAAGCATGTTCATCTGCAAAATTGCCTCGTCCACGTCCATTGGACGGAGGGCAACCTCCTTGGTGCGGATGACATCGTATTCGTCCTCCTCGGAGAGACTTTCCTCCGGAAGCTCGAACGCGGACCCCTTGACCTTTTTCTGCAGGCGGGTTTTGTTTTTGCGGATGCGGCGGATCAGGTTATCGATGGCCTCGTTCAGAGCGTCCAGCTTGTCGGTGTTGCGGGCCTCGGCGCGGAAGATCATGCCCTCGGCCCAAACGGTCAGTTCGACGGACGCCTGATCCTTCTGGGTAGAGACGGCAACCTGCGCCTTGACATCGTCAAAAAACCTGTCCAGTTTTTTGAGCTTCTGTTCCGCGCGCTCCTTAAACGAGTCGGAGAGGGTCAATTTTCTTGCGACGAAAACTGTGTTCATAATCATGCCTCCTAATCCATTCGGGAAAGGGGAACCTCTTTCCTTGTGCTTCCATTATACCATAAATCACAAGAAAAATCCAGCCCTTTCCATGAAAATTAGAAGGAATTGCAAAAATTCTTCACATTCTCTCAGCCAAAAACCTTCTCGCCGTCGATGAACACCATCGCGGGACGGGCGTATGGGCCGCAGGGATCGTCCCCGTCCCGGTAGATAACGAGGTCGGCGTCCTTGCCCGGCCGGATGGAGCCGACCCGGTCTTCGATTCCGGCGGCTTCGGCCGCATAGATGGTGATTGATTTGAGCGCTTCCTCGTATTCCAGACCGGCGCCCGATGCCAGTCCGGCGCAAAGGGGCAGGTACTGAATGGGGATGACCGGGTGATCGGTGCAGAGGGCGGCCTTGATGCCCGCGCTGTGCAGCAGTGCGGGGCCTTCGACGCTCAGGTTGCGCAGCTCCGGCTTGGAGCGGTCGCAGAGAATGGGGCCGGCGATAATCCGCAGCTTCTCCCCCGCCAGGATGTCCCGGATGAGGTGGCCTTCGGTGCAGTGGACCACAACGAGGTCGAGTTTAAACTCCTTCGCGATGCGGATTGCGGTGAAGATGTCGTCGGCGCGGTGGGCGTGGAAAAAGGCTTTCTGTCTGCGCTCGAGAACCGGAATCAGCGCCTCGCATTTGGCGTCATATTCCGGCTCGTCAAAATCCTCATCCTCGTCGGCCCGTTCCTTGTCGTCGAGGTAGCGCTTGGCCTTATTGAGCTGGTCGCGGATGAGGGCGGCGGTCGCCATGCGGGTCATGGGGGCGACATTTTTCTCGTTGTAAACCGTCTTGGGGTTCTCGCCGAGGGCGAATTTCATGCCGATAGCCGGGTCGATGACCATATCGTCAATGCGGCGGCCTCTGGTCTTGACTGCGGCCCACTGGCCGGAGATGGGGTTGGCGCTGCCGGGGCCGGTGAGGACGGTGGTGACGCCGCCTTTCCAGGCCTCCTCGAAGGTCCGGTCGAGGGGATTGAGCGCGTCGATCGCGCGGAGCTGCGGCGTGACGGGGTCGGTGCTCTCATTGCCGTCGTCCCCCTCAAATCCGAGGCCGTCCTCCCACATCCCGAGGTGGGAGTGCGGGTCGATAAAGCCGGGCAGCACGGTGGCGCCCTCCAGATCGATGACAGTCTCGCCGGCGGGGACCTCGCTCATCGGGCCGACGGCGCGAATTTTGCCGTCCCGGATGTGGAGGTAGCCATCCGGATAGTTGATATCCTCCATAGTCAGGATATTGCCGTGGATCAGTAACATTGTTTCGTTCCTTTCTGTCATTTTGCCGGTTCTTCCCGCTTCATGGCGTCAAACCAGGCGTTGCGCTGGGTGTAGGCGAGCTCGCCGCGCAGGATGCGCGCGCGGGTTTTGTCCGCCTCCGCGATATACAGGCGGTGCCAGGTGACGAAAACCAGGATGGACCAGAGCTTGCGGTAGTTGTCCGCCTTGCCGGCGCGGTGGTCTTCGAGCATCCGCAGGGCGGCCTGTTTGTCGATAAATTCGTCGGCGGTGGAGTTTTGCAGAATCTCCCGCGCCCACTCGTACAGCTCGTTTTTGAGCCAGACGCGGACCGGCACCGGGTAGCCGAGCTTGGGGCGCATAAAGGTGGCCGGATCGACATAGTCTTTGAATGCGTAGCGGAGGAGGTACTTGGTGGTGCCGTTTTGCAGCTTGTCCGAATTTTTCAGAGTGGAGGCGAAGGCGAAGACCTCCTTATCGAGGAAAGGCACCCGCACCTCGAGTGAGTTGCCCATGCTCAGGCGGTCGCCTTTGACCAGAATATCCCCCTTGAGCCAGGTGCTGATATCGACGTACTGCATCTTAATCAGAGGGGCGCGGCCCTTCACCTCGTCGTAGTAGGGGCGGGTCAGGGCAGTGTAGCTCTGCCCGGGGTTATAACACCTGAGAAAGGCGGCTTTCTGCTTCTCGTTAAAAAGGAAGGCGTTGCCGACATAGCGCTCCTCCAGCGGATATCCGGCGCGGAGCAGGAAATTTTTGCCCTTCACCCCGTTGGGAATGAGATGAGAAAGTCCGCGGCAGGCCGCCCTGACGGCTGCGGGGGCGTCCTCGAACCGCCCCGCTCCCAGGGAATCGCGGTAAGTCTTGTATCCGGCGAAGAGCTCGTCTGAGCCTTCTCCCGAGAGCATGACCTTGACATGGCCTGCCGCCTCCCGCGCGATCATGTAAATGGCGACGGTCGAGGGGTCGGCGACCGGAGAGTCGAGGTGGAAGACAACCTTCTCAAAGGCGTCGCGAAACTGCTCGCAGTTTCCTTTCAGGACAATGTGGTCGACGTTTAAATGCTTTGCGATCTCGTGCGCGTCGTCGATTTCGCTGTAGGAGGCGACATCGAAGCCAACGGTGAGCGCCTTGATGCCGGGGTTTATGCGGCTCGCGATGGCGGTGACGATGGCGGAATCAATGCCGCTGGAGAGGAAGGTGCCGACCTCCACGTCCGAGATCATGTGGTACTCGACCGACTCGGTCAAAACCTTGCGGAGCTTTTCCGCCTTGGCCTCGAAGCTCTCCTCGGAGGGTTTGCCGAAGGCCGGCGTGAAATACCGTTCCATCCGCAGCCCCTTCTCATCCGCGATCATATAGTTCGCCGCCTCGAGCGCCCTGATGCCGGGGGTGATGGTGTTCGGTTCCGGGACGTACTGGAAGGTGAAGTAATGCTGGAGCATCGCCGGATCGACGGTAAATTCCCCCATCTCTTCATCGAAAAGGAAGGCCTTCATCTCGGAGGAAAAGAGGACGGCGTTTTCCGTCTCGCGGTAATAAAGCGGCTTGATGCCGAAATAATCCCGTCCGGCAAACACTGTCCGGTTCTCCGCGTCATAGATGAGGATGGCGAACATGCCCCGGAGCATTCCGATAAATTTCTCGCCGTATTTGCGGTACAGGGCGACAATGACCTCGATTTCGGAATTTGTGCGGAATTTCTCCCCTTCCTCGATCAGCGGGGCGCGGAGGTCGCGGTAATTGTAGATTTCTCCGTTAAAAACGGCCGTAAACCGCCCGTCCTCCGAGGTAAAGGGCTGGGCGCCGGTATCCAGGTCGATGATGGAAAGCCTGCGGAAGGCGATGTGAAAGCCGTCCCGGCGCAGGTACTGGCTGTCGTCCGGGCCGCGGTGGCGGATTGCGGCCGACATGCCGGTCATCATCTGCTCGGCGTCGCGGCTGCCGCTTCGGTCAAACATTCCTACAAATCCGCACAAAATAACAACATCCTTTCTCGAATCGAATTCAGCGGCGGGAAAGCTCCCGCCCATAGAAAAATATCCTCCCTCGCGTGTCCACAAGGGAGGATACCGCATTCTCAGTTATTTGGAGCCGAAGATCCGCATGATCTGATCGAAGTCCGCGTCCAGCTCGGGCCGGACGGGAGCGGCGGACGGCTGTCCGGCGGATTCTTCCTTTCCGGAATCGCCGGGACGCGCCTTCGACTTGTCGTCCAGGCCGGGCTTGTAATCCTCTTCAAAGCCGGTGGCGATCACAGTGACCCGAATTTCGTCGTTCATACTGTCGTCAAATACGAGGCCCCAGAAGATAGCGGCATCCGGGTGGCTGGCCTTGGCGATCATGGTGGAGACAAACTCGGCGTCCTCATACAGGAGGTCGTTGGAGGCGGTAATATTGATGATGACGGCCTTGGCGCCGGTGATCGATGTCTCCAGAAGCGGGCTGGAAATCGCCATGTCGGCGGCTGCTTCCGCCTTGTCCTTGCCGGTTGCGCTGCCAACGCCCATGTGGGCGACACCGGCGTCCCGCATAACCGAACAGAGGTCGGCGAAGTCGAGGTTGACAAACCCGTCGGTGTTAATCAGGTCGGAAATGCTCTGAATGCCCTGTTTGAGGACCCCGTCGACGACCTTGAAGGCGTCCTTGAAGGTCGTCTTCTGGTCGATGACCTGGCGGATCCGGTCGTTGGGGATGATAACCAGCGAGTCGACAACCTCGCGCAGGGCCTTGATGCCCTCCTCCGCGTAGGTCATCCGGCGCTTGCCCTCATAACTGAAGGGCTTGGTCACGACACCGATGGTCAGAATGCCCATCTCGCGGGCAATTTCGGCGACCACAGGAGCCGCGCCGGTGCCGGTGCCGCCGCCCATACCGGCGGTGATGAAGACCATCTGCGCGCCCTTGAGCGCCGCCGCGATCTCCTCGCGGTTTTCCTCAGCTGCCTGCGCGCCGCGCTCGGGAAGGCCGCCCGCGCCGCGCCCGTTGGAGGTCTTCAGGCCGATCTGAATCTTATACTCGGCCTTGGAGATATCCAGGACCTGCCGGTCAGTATTGATGGCGATGAAATCCACATCGCGGACGCCGTCCTCAACCATCCGGTTGACCGCGTTGCCGCCCGCGCCGCCGACGCCGATCACCTTGATCACAACTGTTCTCTGCATGTCATTTTCTAATGTAAAAGGCATTCCTAACGTCCTCCTGTTTGCTTGCTATCCTTATAGTTTCCTTTCCATTCTGAAAAGAGTGTACTCTTACATAATATCGTAGCAGATTCCGTCCGAAAATTCAATAGAAAAAAGTGATTTTCTTCTGAAAAAATCCGACTTCTTTTGCCCGATCAGGTCGAATCTTCCCCATCCGGCAGGCTTTCCTCCCCGCCGGACGCATTTTCCTCCGATTGCTCCCCGTCCGGGTTCTCCGGCGGGAGAGAGGACTGCGGGTCCGGCTCGCCGGGGACGGAGGGGACCTCCTCCGTTTCCGGCAGGCCGTCGTCCCAGTTCCACTCGTCCACACCCCCGCCCGGAATCTCGATCTCCCCGGCCGGCTGGAAAGGGAGCACCGAGGAGGCGGACTGGGCGTCGAGCACACCGGCCGCGTCAGCCGGGATAATTTCGCCGTACTCTTCGCCGGTGAGGATCTCCTTGACGAAGCGGAGCTTGTATTCCAGCTCGGAGAAAGAGCCGAGCTGAATCTCGATCCGGTTCTGCCAGTAAATGGTGAGAGCCACCTCGTTGGAGATATCCACCGCGTTGATTTCGGAAAACTCCGCAGCCTTCATCGCATTGAAGAGGGCTTTCAGGCTGGTCAGCTCATGCGGCTGCTCCGGCGGGTCCTCCCCCTGTGCATCGGCGAGGGCGGCGGCCTCCTCCCAGTTTTTCTGCTGGACCTCCTGAACATAGCTGCCGACCTGGGCGTTTTCCAGACTGACCCCGACGACAGCCACGCCGCATCCGCTGCGCGCCGCCCCGTTTTTCTGAAGAATGCGGCCGCTCTGGCTGATGACGTACCAGTTTTCCCGATAGAGAAGCTGCGCGCTCGGCTGTCCGTCGGTGATCTCCACCGTCAGGCCGGAGGGGAAATTCCGCCGGACCCTGACCTGATCCGCCTGCGGGAGGCACTCCAGCAGTTTTTCCTCCATGGCGCCGGTGTTGATGCGCAGCAGGTTGTCCCCCACGCCGGCGTCCAGCAGAGGCAGCACGTCCTCGGACGTGTATACCTCGCTGCCCGAAATTTCGATAGTCTCGATATTGAAGAAAACAGTCAGTGAAAGGACCACGCCCGTCACGCTCAGGAAGAAAAACAGGAGGATGTAGTAGAGCGTGTAGTTGCGTTTATGCCTGCGCCTGCGGCGGCGGTGAACCTCGCCGATGGCGGCGGCGCGCCGGTCCGGAGAGGCCGGGCGGGCGGTCCGCTGCCTGCTGTGCGGCGCATATTCCGGCGGACGCTGCGCTGCCGGACGTTTTTTCCGCCGCGGTTTTTTCCCCGGCTGCTGCCGGGGCGGCTGCCCGCTCCGAACGGAAGGGGGCTGCTGATGATAGGCGGGCGGACGGCTGCGGGGAGCCGCCCGTTTCTGTACAGGCCGCTGTCCGGGCCTTTTCTGATTTTCCGGCATCCCCCTGCCCTCCTTTCCGTCCATTTTATTCGCCGGTCCGCCGGATCTTCGCGCCCAGCGGCGCGAGCGCCTCTTCGATGCGCTCGTAGCCCCGGTCGATGTGGTGGATCTCCCGCAGAATGGTCTCCCCCTCCGCGGCCAGGCCGGCGGCCACCAGCGCCGCACCGCCGCGCAGGTCGGTGCAGGTCACCTCCGCGCCGTGAAGGGCGGAAACGCCCTCCACGACAGCCACCCGGCCCTCCAGCTTGATTCTGGCGCCCATCCGCATCAGCTCACCTGCGTGCTTGTAGCGACTCTCAAAGATATTCTCGACAAACATGCTGGTTCCTTCTGCCAGCGCGGACGCCGCCATGACGGGCGCCTGTGCGTCGGTCGGAAACCCGGGATAGGGCATGGTGCGGACGTCCCCCGCCGCGCGCAGCCGGGCGGGCGCACGGAGCCGGACGCTCCGCTCCCCGACGGTAATCCCGCAGCCCATCTCCTCGAAAATCGGGAGAATCCCGGCGAGATGGACCGGCTCCACATCGGAGACGAGGACGTCGCCGCCGGTGCAGGCCGCACAGCTTAAGTAGGTGGCCGCCACAATGCGGTCGGGAATGACCCGGTGCTCACAGCCATGCAGGAAATCCACACCCTCGACGACAATGGTCCCCTCCCCTGCGCCGCTGATCTTCGCGCCGCACTTGTTGAGGAAGCCGGCAAGGTCGATGATCTCCGGTTCCCGCGCGGCATTGGTCAGGACGGTGCGGCCCTCCGCGGTGACAGCGGCAAGCAGAATGTTTTCCGTCGCACCGACACTCGGGAAGGAGAGGGCGATGGGCGCGCCCTTCAGCCGCCCGTCCACCCGGCAGAGCAGCCGCCCCCGGTCCTCCTCGATAAGCAGCCCCAGCTTCCGCAGTCCCGCCAGGTGCAGGTCAATCGGCCGCGGGCCGAGCTCACAGCCGCCGGGGAAACTCAGGTCCGCCTGCCCGACGCGGGCCGCGATGGCCCCCAGAAAGACGATGGAGGAGCGCATCTCCCGCATCAGCGGCTCCGGCACACTGTGGCGGCAGATACCGGCGGCATCAATAGCGACCGTCCGCCCCTCCCGCCTCACCCTGCACCCGAGATAGGACAGAATCTCGCAGGCGGCCCCCACGTCCGAAAGCTCCGGACAGTTGTGAAGCACCGTCTCGCCGCGGCAGAGAACGGCGGCCGCCAGGAGCGGCAGGGAGCTGTTTTTCGCCCCATGAACCTTGATTTCCCCGCGGAGCGGACCGCCTCCGGTAATCATCAGCCGTTCCATTGAAACACTCCCTTCAAAGGATCGCGCCGTTTTGCGCGTAATACTACAACCCATCCTATGCGCGCCTCCGTTCGGAGGTTCCAGGAGGGCCTGTCCGCTCCGGCTCCTGAAAAATCCCCCGTCCCGGGCAGAATTTCAAAGGGGACGGGAGCTGGTTTCCGGCCCATCCTGTCACTTCCCGCTCCTCGCGGCGAGGACCTCGAGAATGGAGCCGCAGATCCGCTGCGCCGTATCATAGACCGCGAGGCTGGCGGCGTTCCGGCCAAGCCGCTGCGTTTCCGCCGGATCGGCGGCGAGCGCCTTCACACGCTCGATCAGCGCGGTGCGGTCGTAATTCTTTTCCTCGATCAGCATGGCGGCACCGTGGTCCTCCAGCACCTTCGCGTTGTGGTATTGGTGATTTTCCGCGGCGTAGGGGTATGGAACCAGGATGGAGGCGCGCCCCACCACCTCCAGCTCACTGATGGTGATGGCGCCGGCGCGGCTGATAATCAGGTCGGCGGCGGTCATGCACAGGTCCATGTTGTCAATATACTCCCGCGCCTGAATGCGGGGACACTGCTCGAGGGAAACGCCGCGCCCGGCGAGGAGCTGCGGGAAATTTTCCCGTCCGTGCCGGCCGTAGCCGTGGATGTGGTTGATCTTCCCCTCCCTGCTGTGCCAGGCCATGAGGTCAGCGGCCATTTCATTGATCTTGTTGGCGCCAAGGCTGCCGCCCACCGAAAAAATGGTGAAGGCGCCGTCCAGCCCGAGCTTTTTGCGGGCGTTTTCCCGGGTCGCCGAGAGAAAAGACTGCCGCACAGGGTTGCCGACCGTCTCGCAGCGGATGCCTGCCGGCATCCGGGGCTTCGCCTCCTCAAAGGCCAGAAAGACGATGTCCGCCTTTTTGGCGAGGAGTTTGTTGGTGACGCCGGGAAAGGCATTCTGCTCGTGGAGGAAGGTGGGAATCTTCATCTTCTGGGCCTCCATCACGATGGGGCCGCCGAGGTAGCCGCCGGTGCCGATGACGGCGTCCGGGCGGAATTCCCGCAGAATTTTCCGCGCCTTGAAATCCGCACTGGCGAGATAGGAGACCGTCTTGACATTGTGGACGATGTCGTGGGCTGAAAAGCCGCGGGCAAAGCCGGTCACCCGGATGTGGGCGACCGGATAGCCGGCGCGGGGAACGAGGGTGTTCTCCATGCCGTCCGGATTCGCAATAAAGAGAAATTCCGCCTCGGGCATCCGCGCCTTCAGCTCATTCGCGATGGCGATCGCCGGGTTGATGTGCCCGCCGGTGCCGCCGCCTACCAGAATAAATTTCATAGCAATCACGCCCTGTCGTCAGATTTTGCAGAAGGTTCCTCCTGCGTTTTGGGTACCGGTTTCCGCGCATAGCGCGAAATGTTCAAAATCACGCCCATCTGCGCCAGCAGCATCAAAAGCGCCGTGCCGCCTGAGCTGAAAAAGGGGAGAGAAACGCCGGTGTTGGGAAAGGCATTGGTCACAACGGCGATGTTGAGCAGCGCCTGCACCCCCACCTGAAGGGTCAGTCCCATCGCGAGCATACAGCCGAACTTATCCGGCGCCCGCATGGCGATCGTAAAGCCCACGTAGACAAAGAGAACAAAGAGCAGGATGACGACCATCGCCCCGACAAAGCCAAGCTCCTCACAGATGATGGAAAAAATCATGTCGTTCATCGGCTCCGAAACATAGAGGTGCTTCTGGGTTGAATTGCCCAGCCCCACCCCCATCAGCCCGCCCGAGCCGATGGCGTACAGTCCCTGCGCCGTCTGCCACTTGCTGCCGGTGATGTCGCCTTCCAGAGGGCTGAGCCAGTTCTGGAAGCGTTCGCCGACATAGCTGAACATGGAAAACGGAGGTTCCCCCTTAATCATGCTGTAGAGCATTGCGAAGAGCAGAAGCACCACGCCGCCGATCGCCGCAAGGGCGGCAAACCAGCGCAACTTGCTCCCGGCGATAAACATCATCAGACAGGCAATCGCCAGAACAATCAGGAGGCCGGAGAGATGGCGTTGCAGCACCAGCAGCCCAAGGACCGGCGCAAGTACAATCATAAAAGGGAAAAAGCCGTATCGGAGCTGCTTCATCCGCTTGTAGTTGATTGCGATCAGGTGAGAGAAGAGCAGCACCACGATAAATTTCATAATCTCAGACGGCTGGAAGGTGATCGGCCCGATTGCGATCCAGCGGTTCGCGCCGTGCTCATTTTTGAAAAAGAGGGCGGCCACCATCAGCACCAGGCCGGCGATGTAGCCCAGCCAGACGAATTTCCGGATCCAGTGGTAGTTGAAGTAGGAAATGCCGATCATAAACACCAGCCCGACCGCCGCAAAAAATGTTTGCCGGGTGACATAGTAGAGGCTGTTCTGGTTTTCCTGAAGGGCCGTGACATAGCTCGCGGAGAAGAGCATAATCAGGCCGAGCGTCTGAAGCACAATGATGAGGAAAAAGAAGGAAATATCCATCCGTCCCTGCGCAGGGCGCTCTCCCTCCCTGTCTTTGGTGCGGAAAGCGTCAAAATCCAACCGCTTGCCATGCGCGGGTTTTCTTTTGACCGCGGAGCGGCTCTGCGGGAAATTCTGCATCTTGGAATTGAACAACGAAACCCTTCCTTTCCACAAAAAGCGGTCAGATATTGAAAACCGCCGCCACTGACAGGACGCCGCCCAGCAGCGTCACGAGAGAAAATACCCCGACGATCTTTTTTTCACTCCATCCGCACATCTCAAAGTGGTGGTGGATGGGACTCATCTTGAATATCCGCTTGCCGGTTGTCTGAAAGCTGATGACCTGCAAAACCACCGACAGCGCCTCGATCACGTAGATGATGCCGAAGGCCGCGATGAGAACCGGGAGATTGATCCCAAAGCCGAGCGCCAGCACCGAACCGCCGAGAAACATGGAGCCGGTGTCCCCCATGAAGACCCTGGCGGGGTAGAAGTTATAGATCAGGAAGCCGAGCAGCGCGCCGGCCAGTGCGCCGGCGTAAAGGCCCATGCCGCCGAGCTGCAGCAGCCCGGCCATCGCCAGCACCGCCAGACAGACCACAAAGGTCACCGAGCCGGCCAGACCGTCAATGCCGTCGGTCAGATTGACCGCGTTGGAGACAAAGAGAATGACCAGCACCATCAGCGGATAGTAGAACAGGCCGAAGTCCAGCTGCCCGAGGAAGGGAAAAATCACCGTCGTCGAGGTGTCTCCTGCCAGGTAAACCGCCGCGAGATAAGCCGCCGCGGCGAGAAGCTGCATGGCGAGCTTCTGCTTGGCCCGCAGGCCGAGATTCTGCTTTTTAACGTCCTTGATGTAGTCGTCGAGAAAGCCGATAAAGCCGCAGGCAAGCGCAAGCCCCAGACCGGCGAACAGCTTGACGGCATTAACCTGGTCCGGCGCGGAGCCGTCCGCCGCCATCAGGATAAAGCCGAACGCGATGCCAGCTGCGGTCCCGAGGATGAACATGAATCCGCCCATATTGGGAGTTCCCTGTTTTTTCTTGTGCCAGGACGGTCCGATCTCCTTGATGGTCTGTCCGAATTTGATTTTCCGCAGAAAGGGAATCAGAAATTTTCCGGTGACAGCGCTGACCCCAAAGGCGATAACCGCCGCAAGCGCAATGCTGATATTCTCCATATTGTCTACCCTACTTCCAGTTTTTTTCCGTCAATGCTCGAGGGTGATGCCATGCACCGCCTCGATGACCTCCTCAAGCCGCATTCCGCGGCTCGCCTTGTAAAGGACGGCGTCGCCCGGACGGAGCCAGACGCGCAGATAGTTCGCCATCTCCTCCCGGCTTTCAAAACGGCGGGTGAGAAGGTGGCGGGACGCGAGGGCGCTCTCCATCACCGCCTGCGCGTGCTCTCCAATAACAAAAAGCGCGTCGATGCGGTTTCTGGCAACATACTGCCCGACTTTCCGGTGCAATTCTTCCGAAAAACTGCCCAGCTCGAGCATTTCCCCGAGCACGGCGACCCGCCGGTTTGCCTTGCGGAAGCCATCCAGCACGCTTAACGAGGCTTTCATCGAATCAGGGCTGGCGTTGTAGCAGTCAGCGATCACGGTGATGCCGTTTGGCAACCGGATGATGTTCTGCCGCATGGCGGAGGGGACGTAGACGCGCAGTCCCTCGACGATATCCTCCGGATCCATCCCGGCCACCAGCCCGACAGAGAAGGCCGCCAGAGCATTGTAGACATTGTGACGGCCGAGCACCGGAATCATGGCGGTGACCGTCTTGCCGTAAAACCGCACATTGAAAACGGTGCAGCCGTCCTGTTCGCGGATGCCCAGTGCCTGCACGTCGGCTGTGCCGGAATCAATGCCATAATAAATGATATCCCGTTCGATCTGGTTATATACCTCGGCGAGCAGCTTGTCGTCCGCATTGAGGACGAGCGGCGCGGTGCTGCTCATTCCCTCGGTGATTTCCAGCTTGGCCTTGAGGATATTCTCCCGGCTGCCCAGGTTTTCGATGTGAGAGACGCCGATGTTGGTGATAACCCCGACGTTGGGCCGCGCGGCCCGGGTAAGGAGAGAAATTTCCCCCGGATGGGACATGCCCATCTCGATGACGGCGTTTTTGTAACTCGAATCGAGGCGGAACAGCGTTTTGGGCAGACCGATGCCGTTGTTCAGATTGCCCATCGTCTTGAGGGTGCGCCCATCCATCTGGAGGACCGAGCAGATCATGTCCTTGGTCGAAGTTTTGCCGACGCTGCCCGTCACGCCGACGACAAAGGTGTGGAAAAGCCCGCGGTACCACCGCGCCAGCTCGATGAGGGCGGCGCGGGTGGATGGCACCTGCAAAACCGGAATTTCCACCGGGAGCGGATGTTCCCCCAGAATGGCGGCGGCGCCAAGCTCCGCCGCTTTCTGCGCAAAATCGTGTCCGTCAAATCGTTCGCCCCTGATTGCAACAAAAAGAGCGCCAGGCGACACCTGTGAAGTGTCAGTGACAATGTTCGTGATGGTGCAGTCGGCGGCGCAGTCGGTCCGCAGTGCCTGTGCGAGCTGCCGCAGCTGAATGGATTCCAAAAGAAATCCCCCTTTCTTTACGCTTCCCGCGCTTTCCGGGCGGCGACCGCCTCGGCGACGATCTCCCGCTCGTCAAAGTGGAATTTTTCATGGCCGATAATCTGATAATCCTCGTGCCCTTTGCCGCAGAGGACGATCGTGTCCCCGGGCAGGGCCGTTTCCACCGCCCGGAAAATCGCCTCGCGGCGGTTGACAATGACCTCGTAAGGCACGCCGCGCCCCTCGATGCCGGGCAGGATCTCGGCGATGATCGCCTCCGGGTCCTCAGTGCGGGGATTATCGGAGGTGACATAGACGTAGTCCGACCAGTTGGCAGCCGCCGCCCCCATCAGCGGGCGCTTGGTGCGGTCGCGGTCCCCGCCGCAGCCAAAGAGGCAGACGAGCCGTCCCCTGACCGTCTCCTTCAGGGCGGAGAGAATATTTTCCATCGCGTCGGGGCTGTGCGCGTAATCGCTGATGACGGTAAAATCCATCCCGGTGGGGAGAATCTCATTGCGCCCGCGCGCGCCGGAAATGACCGACAGAGTGCCGGTGATGGTGTTGAGGCAGACGCCCAGGCTCAGGCAGGCGCCCATCGCCGCCAGAGCGTTTTTGACCGAAAAATTCCCCGGCATTCCGAAATGCAGGCGGCTCTCGACGTTGCGGTAGGCGTAGCGGAAGTCCACCGCGTCGACGCGGTGGCTGACGTCAAAGGCGTTGAGCGCCCCCGCCCCCTCCAGAGAAAAGCCGAGTACCGGGCAGGAAACCTCCCCGGCCAGCCGCTTTCCCCAGCTGTCGTCAAGGTTGATGACGGCGGTGTCGCAGGCCGAAAAAAGCTTCTTTTTGGCCTGATAGTAGTTCTCCATCGTGCCGTGATAGTCGAGATGCTCGTGGCTCAGATTGGTAAAGACGGCGACCTCATAGTGGGTGTCCCCAATCCGGTTCTGGTCGAGCGCGTGGGAGGACACCTCCATCACGCAGTACTCGCAGCCAGCCGCCGCCATTCTGGAAAACAGCTCCTCCAGCTCGAGGGCGTCGGGAGTCGTTTTGTCGGCGGGAAGGACCTCATCCCCGATTTCATTCTGAATGGTGCCGATGAGTCCGACCTTTTTACCGGCCGCCGCCAGGATGGATTTGATGAGATAGGAGACGGTTGACTTCCCTTTCGTCCCGGTGACGCCGATCAGGCGAAGCCGGCGGGAGGGATTGCCGTACCAGTTGGCCGCCATCCGGCTGTAGGCTGCGTGGGTGTCCGGGACAAGAATCTGGCAGGGGAGGCCGAGGTCCCGCTCACAGACGACGGCGGCGGCCCCCTTTTCCACCGCGGAGGCCGCGTAATCGTGGCCGTCTGCGGCAAAACCGGTGATGCAGACAAAAACGGCGCCGGGGAGGACCCTGCGGGAATCGCTGGTCATGCCGGTGATCTCACGGCCGGCAAGCCCGGCGGGAATCTCGCCGGAAATATTCGCAAGAAGTTCGGAAAGCTTCATATTCACTCGCTCCTTTCTGTTTCGCGGCGGATCACTCGCCGTCCTCGCCCTCGATCAGGCACTCGATTGTGACGACGGTGCCTCTGGCAACTGACGCGCCCGCCTCGGTGTCCTGACTGCTGACCCGGGCGCGGCTGTTCTGCGCGGCGCCGCCGGTGATGCGGATGTTGAGTCCGGCGTTGGTCAGCATCTGATTGGCCTGCGAGGGGGTGAGGCCGACGACATTCGGGACGGTGGTCATCTCGGCCTCCCTGTCATCGGTGTAGATGATGATGTTGCTGCCGGCGGCGACCTTTGTGCCGGATTCCGGGAACATGCTGATGACGGTTTTGCCTTCGCCGATGATGGTGCTCTCCAGTCCCTTGACCCGGAGCTTGCTCTGCGCGGCGAGAGGATCGGTGCCGATGAGGCCGCCGGGGACCGAGACGTCCTGGGTTCTGGCCTCCTCCTCCGAGTACTGCGGCTGGATGCCGAGGTACGGGAGCAGGTCCGCCATGAGGGAGGCGACAGTCGGCGCGACAACGGTGTTGGCGTAGGAGGCGCCCGAGGTCGCCTCATCGACCAGCACGAGGGCCGCGACCTGCGGGTCGTCGACCGGTGCAAAGACAAAGTAGGAGTAGATGTAGACCTCCTCTTCCTTGTTGAGCTTCTGGGCGGTGCCGGACTTGCCGCCGATGCGGTAGCCCTTGACATAGGCGTTGGTTCCGCCGTTCGCGGCGACAACCTGCTCCAGCGCGAGGCACATCGCCTCGGAGGTTTCCTCGGAAATCACCTGGCGCCGCACCTGCGTGCCGACCTCCTCGACGACGTTGCCGTCTGAATCGAGGACCTTGCTGACAATGTGGGGAGTGAGCAGCTTTCCGCCGTTGACAGCGGCCGCGGCCGCCGTCAGCATCTGAATGGGGGTGACGGTGTTCGACTGTCCGAAAGAGCAGGACGCCAGGCTGACCGGCGTGAGCCGTTCGGCGGTGTAGTAACTGTTCTGCGCCTCGGCGGGCAGGTCGATGCCGGTTCTTTCGGTCAGGCCGAAGGCGTCGAAATACTTGAAGAAGCGGTCCGCTCCCAGCGAGTTGCCGATGGCGATGAAGGCCGGGTTGCAGGAGTTGACGACCGCCTCGGTGAAGGTCTGGAGGCCGTGGCCGGCGTGGTCGTGGCAGTGAATCGGACGGGGCCAGCCGGGCACCATTACCGAACCGGTGCAGTTGTAGGTGGAGTTGAGCGTCGCGGTCCCCTCTTCCAGGGCGGCGGATGCGGTGACGACCTTAAAGACCGAGCCGGGCTCATAGATATCGGTGACGCCTTTGTTCTTCCACTGCTTTTCCTGGGCTGCAACCCGGGCGGCGGTCTTCTCCTCGCCGTCGGGCATGGCCTCGATGGCGTTCCGGGTTTCTTCATCGGCGATGACCAGCGGATTGTTCAGGTCAAAGCTCGGCATGGAGGCCATCGCCAGAATTCCGCCGGTATTCAGGTCCATGACGATGCCGGCGGCGCCCTCCTGCGGCATGTGCTGGGCGATGGTCGCGTCGAGCGCCTTTTCCAGATAGTGCTGCGCCACCTGGTCGATGGTCAAAACCAGCGAATAGCCGTCCTGCGCGGGATAATACTGCTCATAGCCGGCGTCCAGTTTTTCTCCCTGCGCGTTTTTCGCGGAGACCTGGCGGCCCGGCGTGCCGGAAAGGTATTCGTTGTACTTCGCCTCGATGCCGTAGGCGCCCTGATTGTCGTAGTTGGTAAAACCGATCACGCTGGAGGCGAGATCGTCATAGGGATAAAACCGCTTGGTGTTGACCATCAGATAGATCCCGCCGATGCCGTTGTCGGCGGCAAAACTGGATACTTCGTCCTTGACTGTCTTCACCACCTTGCGCTTTACCTCGCGGTACATGCTCTCGGTGTGGCTCAGATGTTCCTCAATGGAGGAAGGCTCCACCTCCAGGATGGAGGAAAGTCCGTCGATGAGGGTCTGCTCGTAGGCATCCTTTTCGGCGGAGGTTGCGGCGCGGCTTTGAGTTTCCCCATTTTCATCCTCGTAATAGATTTTGAGGTTCTTTTTCGCGTCGTAAAATTCCTTGGGTGAAAGGACGACATCCCAGACCGTCGCGCTCTGCGCGAGGACGTTCATATTGGCGTCGTAAATCGTGCCGCGGTTTGCCGTAATGGAGACGTCCCGCAGCTGCTGGTCGGCCGCCGCCGCGCGGAGCTCGTCTCCGGTGACGAGCGAACGGTACACAAGATTTGCCAGCACCCAACCCAAAAAGAGGGTCAGCAGGAGGCAGGCAGCCAGTGTCCGCTGCATGAATTTATGATTTGCGCCGTCAGCCATAGACAGACACTCCTTTCTTCCGATAACAACAAGAGGTTAAGATCTCTCATCTCAACCTCCCCATCAATTGATATGTATGGAGAAAGCCGCAGTTTTATACCGCTCCTCCAAATTCGTCAAGCAAACCAGGGCCGCGGCCGTCATCCGGTGTCCCGTTATTCAGCTGCCGGTCCATTCAAAAAGTTCTGCACGCACTCGACAATTTTCTCAAAAAAGCTCTGGTCCTTTTCCGCGGCCTCCACGCGGTTTTCCCGCTCGAGATGCACATAGGTCACCTGAGAACCGTCCGGCTTCACCATGCCGTATTCGGAAATGGCCTTTTCCTCGATCTCCTTTAGGGACATTTTCCCTTCCAGATCGGTCTGCATCTGCACATTTTCCCCCTGTAAGGTACTGAGCCGGGTCTGCGCCTCATTGATGGCGCTGTTCAGTTCGGTCAGCACCACCTGGCTGTACAGAAACACGAAAGCCATCGTCAGGGCCAACACCGCGAAGGCGACGATTTTGACCGGGTGCACGGTCTGGCTCTTTCTTTGCCGGCGGACCGTCAAATTGGGGCGCACTTCCGCCGCTGCGGAAGTCTGCTCAAACCGCTCAAGATCATAAGCCAGATTTGTATTTGCTGCCATGCTGCATCAACCCTCTCTGTCGAATTCCATCGGAAACGGGCCGTTCGGTTCGCGGTCCTTTATTTTTTCAATCACGCGGAGCTTTGCGCTCTGACTGCGGCGGTTCTGTTCCAGCTCTGCGGCGGAAGGGAGAACCGGCTTTCGGTAAACCAGCCGGCCTTCCGGCGTGTGTCCACAGACGCAGACGGGAAAATCAGGCGGACAGATGCAGCCTTTACAAAGCGCTGCAAATTTCTGTTTCACCATCCGGTCCTCCAGGGAATGGAAGGTGATAATGGCGAGCCGCCCGCCCGGGCTGAGTGCGTCGAAGGCGGCGTCGATCCCCTGTGAGAGCGCATCCAGTTCGGAATTCACCGCGATCCGCAGCGCCTGAAAAGAGCGCTTGCAGGGATTTTTCTCCCGCCTGGCCGCGGCAGGCATCGAGGATTTGACGATTTCCGCCAGTTCCAGGGTCGTTTCAATGGGCTTTTCCGCGCGGCGGCGGACAATATTCTGTGCAATCCGCCCGGCGTAGCGCTCTTCTCCGAACTCCCGAAGGATGCGCGAAAGTTCGCCGGCCGGCAGGTTGTTAACCAAATCGCGGGCGCTTGTCCCTTCCTTGGACATCCGCATATCCAGCGGCGCGTCCTTCAGGTAGGAAAATCCCCGTTCAGCGGTGTCGAGCTGATAGGAGGAAATGCCGAGATCGAGCAGTACCCCGTCCACCCGGGCGATGCCGCGCGCGTCCAGCGCCTGCCGCATATTGCGGAAATTGATGTGGACGACCTCCGCGTTGGGAAAGACGGAAAGCCGCTCCCGCGCGGTCTGGACCGCGTCGGGGTCCTGGTCGAGGGCGAGCAGCCGCCCCGTTGTCAGACGTCTGGCGATCTCGGAAGAATGACCGGCGCCGCCGGCCGTCCCATCGACATAGATGCCGTCCGCCCTGATATTCAGCCCGTCCATGCACTCGTGGAGCATGACCGGGATATGCTGAAATTCCATACTGCCTCCTACTGCCAACCGCCGCGGCCGGCGCCTTGTTTTTTTATACGGCGCACCGGCCTAGAGACCGACCATCTGGACGAGTTCGCGGATTCTTTCCGCGGTCATCGCCTGCTTGGTCTTCTCCCAATCCTGTCTGCTCCAGATTTCACAGCGGTTGTCGGACCCGATCACCATGACCTCCTTCGCGGAACCGATGTGGTCCCGGAGGCCCTGCGGAATGACGATCCTTCCCTGCTTGTCCGCCTCCACCTCGGCGGCGGTAGAAAACAGGTATCGCTGGAGCTCCGCCGCCTGGCTGGCGGGGAGGATGCGCAGCTTCTGCCGCTTCAAATCCCACTCTGAGAGCGGGTAAATGCACAGGCAGGGATCTCCCATCCCTTTTGCGACAACAAAGCGCTCCCCCAGATCTTCGCGGAGTTTGGCGGGGAAATTCAAACGCCCTTTGACATCCATGCTGCATGGAAATTCACCAATCAGCATCCCGCCACACTCCTTTCGCGGAAAAATGTCCCTGCGGGGGATTTTTTCCGCAATTTGTGGTTTTCATTCACCATTTTACACCGCTGTTCACCACTACCATTCCATTATAACGGCTAGCCCCGGATTTTGCAACAGTTTTTTTCTGCAAAATCGGAGCTAGCTGCTTTGTTCACAATAAATTTACATTTAGTTGGAAAGATTTTCCCTTTTTCACCGGAATGTCAAAAATCGCCTTGTAAAAATCCGGCTTTTCAAATCTTTGCAACAAAGAATCGGATTTTGTCGAAAGATTTATAATTTTGCCGGCACCCGCTCTTTTACCGGCCGAGGATTCGCAGAAACGCCTCCACCTCGTCGATCTGAATATTATGCAGGCGGAAATGCGCACGCTTTTCTGAAAAGGGATGAACTACAACATCGGCGCAGCGGGACATTTTCTGAAACAGGGACTGCCGGACCTCCACCCGGGCGATTTTGTCCTTGTGGAGGACGGCGGTGAAGAAGGCGTAGCCGAAGGTATAACGGAAGGTGTAGATATCCTCTTTGATGCTGATGCCCACGTGAAAGTAGGCGGCAATCTTGACGAAGAACCACCAGACCGCCGGGACCATTGCCATCAGGGCGAAAAAGAGCGTGGTTTCGCGGAAGCGCGGGAACAGGAGGTAGAGCGCCGCAAACAGCAGCGCGATCCCCAGCATGACGGTCAGCGGCGGGATGAGAAAGCGGCTCACCGTGCGGATCCAGGGGCGGTATTTGCGGCGGGAGATCCGGTATTCCGGCAGCAGCAGCCGCAGGCTGCGCTTCAGCTCCTCGTCTCCCACTGCGGGGAGGAGGACCGCGAGTTCATTGCGCTCCTTGCCATAGCCGGTACAGTTCAGGAATGCGGAGTAAAATCCGAAGATCCTGGTCACAAGGCTCTGGCGGAAGCGAACATAGTTGATCCGCTCCACCGCGAGGTAGTACTCCTTTCGGGTGACAATGCCGGATTTCACTGTCAGCAGCCGCCCCTTCCGCTCCGCGCGAAACCGCAGATTGCTGACAAGGGTAATCAGAAAGGCGAGCGCCCAGCCGCCCAGCAGGACAGCTGCGGCCAGCGCGGCAGCAGGCGGAATTTTAAACGCGAGAAACTGAACCAGGCGGGTAAAGGAGTTGAGGAGCATCCGCTCGAACTGCTCCCCCAGCACCTTGCCGCTCTGGGAAAGAAAGGTGGCGGCAAAGAGGACGCCGGTAATGGTGTTGGAGGTAATCAGGGAGAGGATGGCGATATACAGCGCGCGGGGATGGTAACTGCGCTTTCCCTCCGCCCGGCAGGGTTCCGCCGCAAAGCGGCCGGCGCCGCAGTTTAAAAACTGCTCCGCCTGGCGGCGGCGGAGCAGGAGGGTCAGATCCGCATGACGGGTGGAGCCGCTGTCCGTTTCCAGACGCAGCCGCGCAGCCCGAAAGGGCAGCAGGTAAAACGGCTCCTCCATCACAATGGAGGAAAAATTCCGGTATGGAATGTACCGCTTCTCCTGAATCAGAACGCCGGAGAAGGCCAGAACGCCCTCCGGATACAGCGTATAGCGGATGCACCACCACTGCGCCACGCCGGCGCCGATGATCCCCAGCAGGACCAGAATGTCGAACCAGGTGCCCTGCACCCAGGCGAGCACATTTCCCTGGAGCAGCACAAAGGAGCGCAGCAGCGGAAAAATCAACAGGATCAGATATTTGGAGAAGGCGTGTACCACAAAAAGAGGATGCTGCCGCTGGATCTCATTCATGACACTTCCCCTTCTGGTCGAAAATACGGGGCTGAAGGGCCGGCTCGCGCGGCGTGAGGTTGGCCAGCAGCACCTCCGCGTCCTTCACCGGAAGAAACGGAATCGCGATCCGGGCGCCCATCGAACAGATGACCACTGTGCGGGTGCGCAGCAGCAGGGAGAGCGGCGTGCGGACCATGCTGGCGTAGAGCACCGCCCGGCGGAGGATCCGGGTGCGGGTAAAAATGAGGAAGCCGCGCTGATACTCGACATATTCGCCGTTTGCGATGTAAAGCGTGTTCTCATAGCGGAGGGGAAGATAGAGAAATTCACAGAAAACCAGGACAAACCCGGTCAGCCAAAGGAGCAGATACCAGAAAAAGCTGCCGTCCGGGAGGAGAAACCAGATGATGGCGGCCGCCAGACACGCCGCCGCAAAGGCCGCGGTTTCCCAGACAATCAGCGCCTTTCTCGAGATCTTTCCTTCCATAGCTTCGCCTCCGCCGGATTTTGAAAATAGTGTGCCGCAAAACACGACGCATATCCTTTCTTCCATTATATCATATTTCCAGAATTATGGGAACCACTGGGGAAAAATTCACGAAAAATTGCGTCGTACGCAAAAAACGGCCCCGGGAGGTCCCGGAGCCGTTCTTGACAGCAGGGTTGGAAATTATTCGCCGAGGGCAGCGTAGGCAGCAGCGTACTCTTCTTCCATCGCAGCAGCGGCGGGGATGTAGGTGTTGTTCATAAAGTCCTCAAAGGCGGCGCGGTCGATCTCACCGACGACGAAGGCGGTCTCCATCTCGGAGCGCTCGGTGATGAGGTCGGGGTTGTCCGCGTCAAAGTTGTTGACCAGGTCGGACTTGATGGTGGGGGTTTCGATCAGCTCGGTAACGGCCAGTACAGCGTCGAAGTCGTTGTTGAACTTCTCAACGCGGGCTTCGTTGTCGACGTTCTCGTAGATGGCCGGGAAGCCGTCCTTCGCGAAGGCAAAGGTGAAGTAGGAGCTGGAGTAGGTCTTGAGGGTCTCAGCCTGCTCGGTGG
>CALXIG010000166.1 GCA_944388305.1 uncultured Clostridia bacterium | reverse complement strand
ATCGGGCCGTTTTGGAGATATTCCGCGCTTGCCGGATAGATTTCCACGGATTTATAATGAGATTGTTAAAGGGCACAGGACCTTGCAAAAAAACGCGGGACGTCCGGCGCCGGTTGAGACTCACACCGGACGGCGCCGGATCCGTATCTTAAAGAAAGTGGAGGCGTACAAACATGAAAGCAAACGGCAAATGGAAAATTTTCCCGGCTCTGCTGGCGGCGGTTCTGCTGGTTTCCGCCTGCGGCCAAAGCGGCAGCTCCAGCTCGAGCGGAACCGCTTCGGAATCCTCCTCCGGAAGTTCTGCCGCGGAAAGCACCGGGGCGGAGAGTTCCGCCGCGGAGACAACGGCGGATTACGGGGACACCGGCGGCCTGACCCTCCCCCTGGTGGACGAGCCGGTGACCCTGACCTTGTCGCTCGGCACCACCGCCGACAATGTGAACGACCTGCTGATCCCCCAGGAAATCTGCAAGCGCACCGGCATCAACCTCGAGATCGAGGCCTATCCTTATGCCAGCTACGCGGAGAAGGTCAAGGTCATCATGGGCAGCGGCAATCTTCCGGATATCATCTCCGAAGTCGGCACCCCTTCTGAAATCAACGTGTACGGCGGGCAGGGGGCCTTTGCTCCCATCAACCAGTACCTGGATTATCTGCCCAATTTCCGCTCGCTTTTTGTGGACGACCCGGAAAACAGCTGGTACATGTACTCCTACTCCAACGACGCGGGCGACGTCTTCCTCTGGCCGGTTTACGGGCTGAACCGGGATGTCAACCACGGCTGGCTTTACCGCGCGGACGTGTTTGAGGAACTGGGGATCGAGCCCTGGACCGACACCGAGAGCTTCTATGAGGCCCTCAAGGCGCTGAAGGAAGCCTATCCCGACTCCTACCCGCTGGCCTCCAAGAATCAGGCGAACTGGTTCGGCGCCATCGCCAACTACTGGGGCGTCAACGGCAACCGCTATTATGACGAGTCCGACGGAACCTGGAAATACAGCGGAACGAGCGACAGCTACAAGGAAATGCTGGACTTCCTCAAACAGCTTTACAACGAGGGCCTGCTGGACCCGGAATTCCTCACCGACACCCAGGACTCCTGGTCCGCGAAAATGACGACCGACAAGGCGTTTGTCACCTATGACTGGATCGGCCGGCTGGACCTCTTTACCAACCAGATGAAGGAAACCAACCCCGATTACGACCTCCGGTACGGCCGCCCCATCGGCTCCACCGGCAAGCAGTTCCCGCTGGATACGATCTCAAGCACAGGCGTCTGTGTTTCTGCCGCCAGCGAAAACATCATCCCGGCCCTTCAGCTGCTGGACTACCTGTGCAGCCCCTCCGGCAGCGAGCTTTTCACCATCGGCATCGAGGGCGTCAATTTTGAATGGGACGAAAACGGCAAGCCGGTCTATCCGGAGCTGACCGACGTGGAGCTGGTCGACATCAAGGTCCTTGAAAATGAATACGGCATGTGGCTGGAGCCCATGTACCTCCGCCCCGACCACCGCAGCGTCTACTATAACTTCACCGAGCGCGAGCAGGAGGCCCAGGACATCTGCAATGAAATCACCGGCTACAACCCCATGGATCCCATGCTCAAGCTCACCGATGCGGAAAACGAGGTCTGGAACGAATTCTACCTGTCGGTTGACAACGCGCTGAAGGAATTCTCCGCCAAATATGTCACCGACGCCGCCTACGGCGAAGCCGAGTGGGAAGCGTGGAAGCAGGAAGTGGCCGGTCTGGGCGAAGCGGAAGCCGTAAAGGTGTTAAACGACGCGCAGGCCCGCTACGACGCGGAACAGAACTAATCACGGGATCACAATGCCGCCGGGCGGGGGAGAGCTCTCCCGCCCGCGGTTCCCGGAAAGGAGAACCGGTATGAATCAGACCAATGCGGCGTCCCGGCCTGGCGCAAAAAAGAAGGGCCTCTGGTTCCGGATCAAGCGGGACCGCCAGCTGCTTCTCATCCTGCTTCCGGGGCTGTTGTTTTACGCGATTTTCCGTTACGGCCCCATGTTCGGCCTGGTCATCGCGTTCAAAAAGTACAGCCCATTCCTGGGTGTGGCAAAGAGTCCCTGGGTCGGGCTGGAAAATTTTCAGAAGTTTTTCTCCACCAACGATTTCTGGCTGCTGTTCCGCAACACGCTGGCCATTGGCCTGACCTCTCTTGCGGTGTCTTTCCCGGCGACCATCCTGTTTGCGCTGCTGCTGAACGAGGTGCGGCACAAATATTACAAAAAGCTGGTCCAGACAGTCAGCTATCTGCCGACCTTCCTGTCGGTTGTGATCGTGTGCAGCATGACGATCGACATTCTTTCGCCAAACAGCGGCATCATCAATCAATTTTTGAAAGCTCTGGGCCAGGAGCCCATTTATTTTATGCAGGAGCCGCAGTATTTCCGCATCATCTATGCCCTTTCCGGCCTCTGGTCGGGGATGGGGTCCGGCGCCATCATCTATCTGGCGGCCCTGTCCGGCACTGACCAGTCTTTGTATGAGGCCGCCCGCATCGACGGCTGCGGCAGAGTGCGGATGATCTGGAGCATCACCATCCCGTCCATCCTGCCGACCATCATCACGATGCTGATTTTGAACTCTTCCAGCATTTTCCGGGTGGGTCAGGACAAGATCCTGCTGCTCTACAATCCCATGACCTATGAGGTGGCGGACGTCTTTTCCACCTTCGTCTACCGGAAAGCCTTTGTGGAGAACAACCTGAGCTTTTCCGCTGCGGTCGGCATGTTCGAGTCGGTGGTCTGTTGTCTGGTGCTGTTTACGACCAACCGGATCAGCGAAAAGGTCACAGGGGAGAGCCTGTGGTAAGGGGGCGATGGAATGAAAGAGAAATTCGGTGTATTTGACGCGGTTGTCTACCTGCTGATGGCGTTTGTGCTCGTGGTGACCCTGTATCCGCTGCTCCACGTCGTGGCGGTCTCCTTCAGTGACTCCGCCATGATCCTTCAGAATAAGGTAGGGATTATCCCGCGGGGATTCTCACTGGGCGCCTATGAGAAAATTTTGGAAACGATGAAGGTGCCGCGCGCTTTTTTCAACAGCATTCTCTACGCGGTGGTCGGCACGACGGTGAACCTGATTATGACTGCGGTGATGGCGTATCCGCTTTCCAAATCCGACCTGGTGGGGCGCAGCATTTTTATGAAGCTGATTATCTTCACCCTGCTGTTCAACGGCGGCACAATCCCCACCTATCTGGTGGTGGACGCGCTGGGGCTGATCGACTCGATGTGGTCGCTGGTCCTGCCAAACGCCGTCTGGACGATGGAGCTTTTTATTCTGGTGAGCTTTTACCGCTCCCTTCCCGTCAGCCTTTTTGAATCGGCCAAACTGGACGGCGCGTCCGAGCTGACCATTCTGCTCCGCATTGTGCTGCCGCTGTCCAAGGCTTCCCTGGCTTCCATCGCGCTTTTCGACTTCATGGGGCATTGGAACAGCTATTTCCTCCCGCTGATCTACCTGACCTCGAGCGAGAAGTTCCCGCTCCAGCTGGTGCTCAAGGACATGCTGATTTCCGATTCCACCGAGGTTTCCGGTCTGGTGGAGAGCGCGGCGCTGACGCCGGCGGCTGTGAAAAACGCCACCATTGTCATCACAATGGTCCCGGTGATGCTGGTCTACCCGTTCGCGCAGAAATATTTTGTCAAGGGTGTGATGATCGGAAGCATCAAAGGCTGATCTTGTCCCGCCGCGGAAAATGTGGTATGATGAAAGTGTGTGGGGTGATTTTTGATGTTCCAGAAATTCGGAAACAAGTTTTTCCGGCGGCTCTTTTTCGGCTTCATCATGCTGTTTTTCGCGGTGTTTGTCCTGGCGGCGGGGAGCAGTTTTTACCAGAATCTCCGCTCCACCCGGCGGGAGCTTCAGCAGAATCGCGAGCTTGTCCTGATGCAGTGGGCCGCCAAAACCGACGACGTCATCCGCTATCTGGATCAGGTCAATCAGGCGTTTCTCGCCACCGATGAATTCCGGCAGTATCTCACCAGTACCGAAATGATTCCCTTTGAAACCTACCAGGCTTATCAGAGCTACAGCCGCCTTTACGTGCGCAACGAAATGGAGTCCGGCGGGAAGATCGCCGTGCTGCGCATGGGGGACCGGCTCGCCTTGACGCCGGAGGGAACCTGCGACATCAACGACTACCTCCGCTCGATTCAATTCCCGGACAACATTCTGGAGCTTTACAATTACTTCACCGGAACTGCGGGCGATCTTCCGCAATTCCGGCAGATCATCCGCAGTGACGCGGAATCGGACTACATCACCATCGTTCAACGGGGCCGCCTGCACGCTCAGGCGGATTACCTCACCTTTCTCTCGCTGGAGAAGGCGGACCTCTTTTACGGTGTCTCCGGATTGCACACGGCGGGGATGGCGCTTTTGATGGATGGGGAAATTCTGGCTGCTTCCGAGGCTTTGGATGAGGCGGAACTGGAAAACTTTCTCCTGGAAAATCCGCTGCCGTCCCATCTGGATCAGGCTACCTATTCGGACGGGGGAACAGTTTATTCTTTTAAATCCTGCGTGCCACTGCCGTTTCTGTACGTTTATGGTGGCGCGGCGGAGGGCGGCGCTCCCGATTTTGCGCGGATACTGGATGGTTCGAGGGGGTTGGTTGGCTTATCAGTCGTTGGTATCCA
>CALXIG010000165.1 GCA_944388305.1 uncultured Clostridia bacterium | reverse complement strand
ACTTTTTCTCCTTCGCCGCAGGGTTCTTGAAAATCGTTATAATGATGCTCTAGTATCTCATTTGTTATTATAAATGGAGAATTAGCATTCAAAGACTGATTCCTTTTATACAGTCTTTTTCGTAAGGTTTCTTTACTAGCCTTCATATAAACAAGTTCTGGTGTGCCACCAGCTTTTTCTATAAGCTTTTTGTAATATGCCCTATTTGCTTTATTCCAAAAGCTGAAATCAAGGACTACATTTTTCCCTTGTTGAATGAGAGATAGGAGTTTCTTCTGAAGTGCCATTTCCACTATTTCTGAAAGTTTCTCGTATTGTTCGTTTGGATAATCAATTCCCTTTCTGCCATAAGTTTTCCACATTTCCTCATCAATTGATAATCGAACATAGCCTTCCTTTTCTTTCTGCTTTGCATAAGTTGTTTTCCCGGAACCGCATATTCCACACATCATAATAACTTTAATCATGAAAACCTCCCTGGTTTACTAAGCAATAACATTACATCAGATCAAGTATAACACTCTCTTTCCGGTCTGCGTCAAGACAGCGGCAGGCGGGTTCCGGGTAATCGCAGACCCTGCCGCGGCCGCTATCCGCAAAATTTCTTCCGTTTCCCGGCCCGGCCGCAAGCGCGCCGGACGCGCCCACCGAAATCATCATGGCTGCCGCCGCGGCGCCAACCACCACATTCTTCAGCATCTGTTTCATTCTTCATGCCTCCTGCATCTGTTTTCAGCGGCACTGCATAACCGCTTCACTGAACATACGGCTGAGAGGCGGCAATCCGTTCACCGTTTGAAAATTTTTTTCAGACGCATTCCGGCAAAATGGCTCGTCCGGACGCCCGGCGGGTTGGAAAAGGGGAGACAGCTGCACCGGAATTGCTGTCCGCAGCCTTTTTCCTTCCGGCAATTTCAGTATAGCATGAGCGGGAGGGAATTGCAAGCTCTCCGGACGGCTCATGCGGACAGGGAAAAAGGAGGGGAAAGGTTCCTGCGGGGCAGGGGAAATCAGTGAATAAACATTCTACAAAACTGTATAAAGATAAGCGACCCGATTTTGCCATCTGGCGGTTTCAAGAATGAGCGCAAAATTTATACGGATGATTTTACAGAGAAAAATGCAAATGGAAAGTAAAAATTGCGTTTTCTATTATATACATCATTTTTTTTTTTTTTTTGTTTTGTTTGTAGAATGTTACTAAAATTATTGACTTTGTAAAGAATATATGATATTATCTACATGCAGTTCAAAAACCGAGACCTGTCCGCGGCGGGACACAGACAGCGGCCTTTCTTTTTGTGGCAGAGGAATGCAGCCTGCAAGAGTATACTGACCCCGGACAAAATCAAAGAAAGAGGGTACATGGTATGAAAAAGCAATTTTCGGTTTTATTGACATCCCTGCTCGTGATTTCGATGTTGGGCTCCTGCTCGGACACAGGGGATTCCTCCGGCGGCACGGCGGATAACGGCGGCGCCGGATCAGATGTGTCCGCCCCTGAAACTTTTACCTACCCGATGGAGTATGACGGCGACCCGGTTACGATTTTTGTGAACGACCTGTTCGCATTACATAAATCCTACACAAGCGCGGATGAATCTCCGCTGCACATCGGGATTGAGGAGCACACTGGCCTGGATTTCGACTGGTCCTTCCCGCCCCTCGGCTCCGACACCACCCAGGCTCTGAACCTGGAGCTTGCAAAATCTGACCTTCCCGCGGCCATCGGCAACCTCAAGCCGAAGGATGTGGAACTGTACATCGAGGACGGTGTGCTGATCGACCTCACCGAATACCTGCCCAAATACGCTCCGAATTACTGGGCAATCCTGAATGATCCGGCGAATGAGCACATCCGGCAGACCTACACGACCGACAGCGGCCAGATCGGCCTGTTCGGCTTCTGGCGTGAGGATGACTTCGGCGCGGTCTGGAGAGGCCCGATGCTCAGAAAGGACATCCTGGACAAGGAAGGCGTGGATATTCCGGAAACCATTGCCGACTGGGAAGAGGTATTCGAAGCCATGAAGCGCAATGGCCTGAACACCGTCGGCGAGCTCGGCAACTTCGACATCTTCCTCGGCAGCGGCTTTGGCGCGTACGGCACCTTCTCCAAGCAGATCTATGTGGACAATGGGGAAGTCAAGATCGCCCAGATGCAGCCTGAGTGGAAGGAATACATGACCAAGATGAATGAGTGGTACGAGGCCGGTTACATTGACCCCGATATCCTCACCATGGACGACGCCACCATGAAATCGAAGGTCGCGAACAACACCGGCGGTATTGTTGCCGGCGCCATGTCCCGTATTACCTATTTCGTTCAGGAAGCGGAAAATACCGGCAACGGCCAGGAGTGGGTAGGTGTGCCCTTCCCGTCTGAGGCAGAAGGCGAACCCGCCTGCCAGATCTGGCTGGAGGACGTCGCCCGCGGCGACGGCATCGGTATCACGACCGCTGCGACGGAAGAAGAGATCGAAGCGCTCTGCCGCGCCTTTGACTGGTTCTATACCGAAGAGGGCAACTACTACATCAACTTCGGTGAAGAAGGCGTGACCCACACCCGGGATGCGGACGGCAACCTTGTCTGGACCGACGCCCTTCTCAACGGCGCGGAACCCCTGAGAGAAGAAATCACCAAATATGCGACCATGGCCGGCGCGAGCCTTGGATGGCAGAGAACGGAGCTCGTTAAGGCTCTGAATGTTCCGCAGGCGGTCGACGCGGTTGAGACCTGGAGAGCCAATCAGGTGGCCGCGGAGCATCTCTACCCGGCGGGTGTCTCCTTCACTGTTGAGGAGCAGGACGACAAGGCGAACTACGAGTCTGTCATCGACACCTACATTAAAGAATGTGCGCTGAAGTTCATGACCGGTGAGATGGACATCGACACCGAGTATGACGCTTTCCTGCAGCAGCTGGATGAAATCAAGATCAACGAACTGATCGACATCTACCAGGCCGGCTACGACAGATTCAACGCCCGTTAACTGCAAATCGAGAAATATAGAGCAACATCTCTGAGGGGGGAATTGATGTGAAAACTGCGGCTGGCGCTGCGGCCAAGAAAAAGCCCTTTTTTCAAAGGCTGAAGGAAGACCTGGCTCGCAACAAGATGAAGTATATTCTGATGATACCGATCATTGTGTACTTCGTGGTGTTCCACTACAAACCCATGTACGGCGTCCTTATGGCCTTCCAACGGTACAGACCCACCCTGGGGATCGCTGGAAGCAGATGGGTCGGCTTTGACAATTTCATCGACTTCTTTGCCGACCCATACTTCTGGAGGCTCCTGCGCAACACCTTTTCCATCAGCTTTTACAGCATTCTGTTCGGCTTTCCAGCCCCGATTCTGCTGGCGCTGATGTTCAACGAGGTGAAGAACGAACGGTTTAAAAAGACGATTCAGACGATTTCCTACATGCCACACTTTATCTCGCTCGTTATCGTCTGCGGCATCATCAAGATTTTTGTCCAGACGGACGGCATTTTCCCGGTCTTTATCGAAAGTCTTTTCGGCGTTCCCGCCTCCAACTGGCTGACCAAATCCCCGTATTTTTATCCGATCTACGTCATTTCCGGAATCTGGCAGGAAGTCGGCTGGGGTTCCATCATTTACCTGGCCGCGCTCTCCGGAATCGACCAGGAGCTCTATGAGGCGGCGAAGATCGATGGTGCGGGCAGGCTCCAGCAGATCTGGCACATCACCCTCCCCGGCATCCTTCCCACGATTATGATTCTGCTGATCCTGCGCATCGGCGGCATCCTGAGCGTCGGATATGAAAAAATCCTGTTGCTGTACACTCCCACGACCTATGAGGTAGCCGACGTAATCTCCACCTATTCCTATAGGCGCGGTATTATTGACGCCGATTACAGCTACAGCACCGCGGTAGGGCTGTTCAACTCGCTCGTCAATATCGTGTTCCTTGTGACGACCAATAAACTTTCCAAAAAGTTTACCGAAATTGGCCTGTTTTGACGGAGGTGGAGATTATGGCAAAAGCGCAAGATGCTTCCCGGAAAACAAACAGAATCAAAAGGACCAAAGAGGATATCGTCATCAACATTGTTGTGTACACCCTGCTGGTCCTGGTTGGGATTGCGACCTTTTATCCGATGTATTACGTGTTCGTTGCCTCCTTCAGCAGTTCCTCCGCGATCGCAGCATCTCCCGGAAGGCTGCTCTGGATCAAGGATTTTACCGCCGGCGCGTATAAGCTGACTCTGAGTCACCCACTGCTTTTTAACGGGTACAAAAACACGCTGATTATCATGGCAATCGGTCTGCCGATCAATATTGTGATGACCATTATTGCCGGCTACTTCATGGCTTCGACCAATATGATGTTTAAAAAGCTCCTCACCTGGATGATGCTTTTTACCATGTATTTCAGCGGCGGCCTTGTCCCCGGATACCTGAACATCGACCAGATCGGCCTGATGAACACTGTCTGGGCCATCATCCTCCCGGGCGCCCTGTCCGTCTACAACGCCATTATCTGCAAGACCGCGATTGAGGCAATTCCGCAGTCGCTCTTTGAGGCGGCCTATATCGATGGAGCAAGCGAAATCAAGATCCTGACTCAGATCACGGTTCCGCTGATTGTGCCGACACTCGCCGTTCTGACCCTGTACTACGGCGTGGGCCACTGGAACGCCTGGTTCAACGCCTCCATCTACATCAAGGAAAACATCAAGCTCCCGCTGCAAAACATTTTGCGGTCGATCCTCCTCGCGAACGACCAGACTTTGAATGTTGCGGCCGCGACTTCCGACTCCTATGATGAATTTGCGGAGGCAATCAAGTACTCCTCCATTGTGATTTCCACCGTCCCGATTCTCTGCGTCTATCCCTTTATTCAGAGGTACTTTGTAAAGGGCGTTATGATCGGCGCGGTCAAGGGTTGATTACATTGTGAAAAATCTGCCTGCTGTGTTGGCACAGCGGGCAGATTTTTTTGCGGATTTTGCACGGGATAGCTCGCCGTCTTGCCAGGAGGGAGATTTTCGGGTATACTGAATATCGGAAAACTGGCGCAGAAAAGCTCCGGTTTTGCAGAATTCCGGATGTGTTTTGACAATTTTGGGAGGAAAGCAATGAAACGAAAAATTCCACGAGTGCTGCTCGGTGCGGCTGGCAGCGGCGGCGGCAAAACTACGGCGGCCTGCGCCCTTCTGGCGGCAATGCGGACGAGAGGGATCGCGCCGGCCGCCTTTAAGAGCGGCCCGGATTACATAGATCCCATGTTCCACCGCAAGGTGCTGGGGACGCCTTCCTGCAACCTGGATCTCTTTCTCTGCGGGGAGGAGAACGTCCGCCGCCTCTTCGCCGAGATGAGCGGGGGAGCGGACCTTTCGGTGATCGAGGGGGTGATGGGCCTGTACGACGGCTGTTCCGCACTGGAGGAGGACTGCTCTTCCAACCATCTTGCCCGGGTGCTGGAGGCGCCCACCATCCTCGTGCTGGATGTGAACGGGATGAGCCTTTCCGCGGGGGCCATTCTCCGCGGCTTTCGCACCTTTCGCGAAAACCGGCTGTGCGGCGTGATCTTTAACCGCTGTTCCCCGGGTATGTACGGGTATTACAGCCGGATGGCGCGGGACGAGGGACTGGTCCCCTGCGGGTATCTGCCCGTTCTGCCGGAGGCCAGTTTGGAAAGCCGCCATCTCGGCCTGGTGACGGCAGACGAGGTGAGCGGCCTGCGGGAAAAGCTGGCGATGTTGGGGCGTGCGGCGGCGGAGACGCTCGCGCTGGATGAGATTTTGCAGCTCGCCGCCTCCGCGCCGGAGATGGACTGGCCGGAGCCGTTTTTGGAGGAACATCCCTCCGTCCGCCCGGTGGTCGCGGTCGCGCGGGATAAGGCGTTTTGCTTTTATTATGAGGAAAATCTCCGCCTGCTCTGCAAACTGGGCGCGGAGATCGTGGAATTTTCCCCTCTCGCAGACGCCGGCCTTCCGCCGGAGGCTGACGGACTCTGGCTGGGCGGCGGTTATCCGGAGGAGCACGCCGCAGCGCTGAGCAGCAACCGCTCCATGCTGGAATCGGTGAGAGAGGCGGTGCAAAAGGGATTGCCCACGATCGCGGAATGCGGCGGATTCCTCTACCTTCTGCGTGAGCTCGCCGGCCGGGATGGTGTTTCGTATCCGATGGCAGGCGTTATTGACGGCCGGGCGGAAATGACCGGCAGGCTTCAGCATTTTGGCTATGCCCTGTTGGAAGCGGGGCGTGACAACCTCCTCTGTATGGCGGGGGAGAGCATTCCCGTCCACGAATTTCACTACTCCCGTTCCGACTGCGACGGAGAAGACTTTGTTGCCCGGAAAAACGGCCGGGAGCGCCCCGCCGCTCACGGGACGCCGAGTCTGTATGCGGGCTACCCACACCTGCATTTTTACGGAAATCCGGCTTTCGCCCGGAACTTTTTTGACCGCTGTGCCCGCTGGAGGCGGGACCGGAAATGATGCTGCCCATGCGTCGGGAACACGCTTCCCGGCGCCGTTTTTTTGTGCTTCCGGCGCCGGTTCCGGCCGGAATTTGAGGCCGGATGAAAAAAGGGGAATCATTCTGAAAAAAAGGGAATCCGCCGCGGCGGCGCCTTTTTTCCGCAATGTGAAAAATAGGGCCGTTTTTGAAAAATCCCGCCCTTGCCGGATAGATTTCCATGGATTTATAATAAAATTGTCAAAGGGCACAGGCCCTTGCAAAAAAACGCGGGACGTCCGG
>CALXIG010000164.1 GCA_944388305.1 uncultured Clostridia bacterium | reverse complement strand
GCTCGCCTCCGCGACGGCGGAGCGCTTCACCTTCTGCGCAGCAGGCGCCTCGGAGGCGGGCCGCACGACCTCCCCGCCCTCAAAGACGGCGAGCATGGCCGAAAAGATGATGCAGAAGCCCTTGCCGCCCGCGTCGACGACGCCGGCTTTTTTCAGCACCGGCAGCATCTCCGGCGTTTTGGCGAGCGTCTCCTCCGCCTGTCCGACGGCGGCGCGGAAAACGGTCAGCGCGTCATTGGTGTCCATTGCGACGGCTCTGGCGCGCTCGGAGGCCTCTCTGGCTACGGTGAGGATGGTGCCCTCGGTCGGTTTCATGACGGCCTTGTAGGCGGCGGTAACACCCTCCACGAGGGCGTCCGCGAGGTCGGAGCCGGTCGCCTCGGTCTTATCCCGCAGGCCGGACGCAAATCCCCGGAACAGCAGGGAGAGGATGACGCCCGAATTGCCGCGCGCGCCCCGCAGCAGGGCGGAGGCGGCGACCTTTGCAGTCTCGGCGGCGGTGGGATTCTTGAGGAGTTCAAGCTCCCGCACCGCCGCGCCGATAGTCATGGACATATTGGTCCCGGTATCGCCGTCCGGGACGGGGAAGACGTTTAATTCGTCGACCTTCTGCTTCTGGTTGGAAATGCTGTGCGCGGCGGAGATGATGGCATCCCGCAGCAAACTTCCGTTAATCACTGAAACTGCACTCCTTATGGGCGGCCGGAGCCGCCGTTCATTTTAGTTTGTACGCATTCCGTCCACAAAGACGTTGACGTGTTCGACCGGGATGCCGGTGACCTCTTCCACCGTGTAACTGACCTTGTGCATGATGCTTTTGACAATCGCGGAGATGTTGATGCCGTAGGTCACGATGATGTGAAGGTCAATGATGAGGCCGCTGCCGCGGGTGCGGATGCTGACGCCCCGGGAATCCTCGCCGGCGCCGAACAGCGTCTGGAAAAATCCGGCGGCGGGGTGAGGAGACGCCATCGCGGCGACACCGAAGCAGCCGGTGGCGGTGGAACCGACCAGGTTGACGAAGACGTTCCGGGAGATCTCAATCGTACCGAGATGGTTTTTCAGCTTGATCATATTCAGCCCTCCTGATCTGTGATTTGGGTGAGGATTGACACCTATCTATGATACAGTTTAATTAAAATCCTGTTTTTTGTCAAGACAAAAATCCCGTTGTTGGGAGGTTTCAACAAAAACATTGTCTGTTTGGCGCAAATTGAAAGGGGGCAGGCATAATGGGAGGCGCGCCGGCATATGCTGATGCCAGCGACCGGAAAGGAGTGGTCCCCATGCGCACCCGACTGCGGCGGAAATACCGCCTGCAACGAATTCTCGCCGCAATTTTTGCCGCTGCCGGTATTGGCGCGGCGGCGGCCGGGCTGTTAACCCTCGCCCCCGACCTCACTGGTTATGCGGTTCGGGCAGGGCTTTTGTCGGCCGGGATGACCCTGCCGGAAGGCGGACTGGCCATTCTGGAGGGACAGGCCGCGCCTCCCGCGGAGGAATCCCGCGGAGAACCGGCGGCGTCTCCCGCGGGGACTGCTCTGTCGGAGCCGGAGGCTTCGGAGGAACTGCCGGCGGAGGGTTCGGAGGAATCTTCCGCGCCCACGTCCTCCGCTGCGGCGGAGCCGCCTCCTGAAATCCGGGTAGAGGTGCCCGAAGTGCCGGAGGAAAACCGGGCGGAGCTGGTGCACAAGACCTATGCGGCGGGCACCTCCAATCTTTATATTCCCCTGGAAAACGGTTATATTAAAAACTGCACCAGTCTTTCGCGCGCGGAGATCGAGGCGCAGATTCAGAACCCGCCCTATTTCACGATAGAGGATACCGCCGAACCGCAGGTGCTCATCATGCACACCCACACAACCGAGAGCTACATCCCCTTTACCGGCGACTATTACGACAAGACCATGTCCTTCCGTTCCACCGACAACGGCGAGAACATGGCGGTTGTCGGGGACCGGATTGCGCGGGAGCTTGAGGCCGCCGGGATCGGGGTGATCCACGACACCACCCAGCACGACTATCCCTCCTACAACGGCTCCTATGACCGCTCCCGCGAGACGATTGCGCGCTACCTCGCCGAATATCCCTCCATCAGGGTGGTGCTCGACATCCACCGCGACGCCATCGCCTCCGGCGAGGCGGTCTATTCGGCCGAGGCGGAAATCGACGGCAGGACGGCGGCGCAGGTGATGATTATCTCGGGCTGCGACGACGGAACAATGGGCTACCCCGATTACATGAAAAACCTGAGCTTTGCGGCGGCGCTGCAAAATCAGCTCGAAGGGGATTATCCCACCCTTACCCGCCCCGTGCTCTTTGACTACCGCCACTACAACCAGGATCTGACCACCGGTTCTCTTCTGCTCGAGGTGGGCAGCCACGGCAACACCCTCGAGCAGGCGGCCTACACTGGTGAGCTGATCGGCAAGTCGCTTTCGCGGCTGCTGAACGGCATGAAGACCGGCGGCTGAGGCCGGGAATGTCCAAAGGAAAGGATTGTGGAATGTGTGAAAAAACTGCTGGAAGCCCTGCGCTGGGTGCTGCTCGGCTTTGTGCCGGCGATGTGCGTGTTCGGGTTGATTTTCGGTTTCTTTTTCGCCTGGACCGGAACCCGGGCCTCGCTGTACCCGCAGGAGGCTGCGCTCGCCGTGCGGGAGGAGGAACCGGGGCGCTGGATTGTTGCCGCGGCGGGAATGGAGCGGGAAATCGCCCCCGCGTCGCTGCTGGAGGATTCCCGGATTGGGGAGATCGCGGCGCGGTATCCTGTTTTCGTGCCGCACACCGTCCGCCTGCTGGCCTGGTGCGGCGGGGAGATCAGAGAAAACTGGCCGCTCTGGGAGGAATATCTGCGGGAGATCTTCACAAAATAAAACCGGCGGCTCCAGCAGCCGCCGATTCTTTCAGGAGGTGTCTGTATGCCGCAGATGACTGCAAAAGAACTGTCTGCTCTGGGCGATCAGCTCGGGATGGAATGCTCCCTTGTCAAAAAATACCAGATGTACGCACAAAACTGTGCCGACCCGCAGCTGCGCACCAGATGCGAGGAAATCGCCGCCAAACACCGGAACCACTATCAGACTCTGCTGAGCCTTCTGGGCTGAGCCGGGGGAAAGGAGACGCGATGCAGAACAACGCCTTTGACGATCAGGATATGCTGACCGACGCGCTGGCGAGCGAGAAGTTCGCGGCCGACGGCTACAACAGTTTCAGCAGCGAAGCCGCCACCCCGCAGGTGCGGCAGAGCTTTCTTTCCCTCCTTTCGGAGGAACACGACATCCAGAACACGGTCTTTCTGGAGATGAACCGGCGCGGCTGGTATCCCACTCCCGCCGCCGAGCAGCAGAAGATCGAGGAAGCGAAACAGAAATACCGCAATATGGCGCCGTAACAGCCGCCCGCCGGGGGAAGATTCTCCGGCGGGATTTTTTTGATTTAATAGACAAAAATCGTTTTGTAACTTCTTGCAAGCGTTTATAGAAGTATGGAAAAAGCCTGTATTTTCAATGGCTTTTCCCGTTGTTGCTTGTATCTCCTCATCTTGCTGGGAATATCCTAAACCCTTACGCAACTTGAAATTTACTGATCCGATTTTTGATTTCTCTTATTTAAGATGAACTGCTCCAAATTTGTTTTATGGTTATATTTTACAGAAGCCACTTTATCCTTGCTGATGATAATATCATTCATATCAAGCCCATTTAATGCAGCAATAGCTATAGCATAATGTATCACATCAGCTAATTCATTACCTAATTGAGTCTGTAAATCTTCCTTATCAGTTGATTTTCTTCCAGCCTTTTTGTTTAGGACCTCGGCCACCTCGCCTATTTCTTCCACCAGTTTCATAAATAAGCTTTGATCGATTCCACCATTGCCATAATGGTCAAACAAATATGCCTGTAGTTCTTCTATAGTGACTTTCATAATATAATTCCTCCGTCAAATACCGTACATTATCGCACACATAATGAATTTCCCAATCCCAGCCTGCGGGGCTGGAACGATTGCAGGAGCGGCCAATGGACGCCCGCACCGCAAACAGAGTTCGCAATCCGGCGGCTGGAACGAGGCTGTGCGGCCGCGCCGTCAACGGCAGCCCGGACACCTACAGATCGAATTCCGCGATGATGCGCTCTGCGGCGGCCGCAGCGGAAAGGCCGGTGTTATCGATGCGGAGATAGTGCTCGTAGGGGATCTCCCCCTCATGGCTCACCAGCCGGTGGGCGGAATCCTCGTGCAAAAGCCGCGCGTCGGAGGCGGCGGTGTCCCGCTTGGAGGGCTTGTGGGCAAGCCGGTTTTCGGTCCGGTTGCGGGCGAGCCGCACCTCCTGGGAGGCGACGAGCTCGGCGAAGTAAAACTCCGCCCCGGCGGGCCGGAAAATATCCATGACGTGCTCAATGTAGTCCCAGTCGGACTGCATGTCAAAGGCCCACATGTAGGTGAAGATCACGCCTTTGCAGTCCGAGGCGGCGAGCTCCTCAAAAATGACCTCCCGGATGCGGGCAATCGCCCGGCCGTTGAAGGAACCGAAGATCTCGATAACCGGCTCGATGGCCATATGGTTGTGGAAGAGGCGCAGGCCGGTGCGCTTCATGACCTCCTGCCCGACGGTCATCTTGCCGGCCGCCCCGGCGCCGATGAGAAACAGTACTTTCATGGCGCATAATTCCTTTCCGCCCTTATTTTGTGAGGGTCAGCACCCCGGCGCAGTGGGAGAAGGGGGTGAATTCCAGCGTGGGGAAAAATTCCTTCAGCTCGTCACAGACAAAATAAATCT
>CALXIG010000163.1 GCA_944388305.1 uncultured Clostridia bacterium | reverse complement strand
ACGCCTACGACAGCGGCATCGGCTGGCGGGAGGCGCGGCAGAAGCTGGTGGAGGACAGCGCCGACCTCGGCTGGTTCCAGGCCCCGGCAAACCTGGGCTTCGTCATTCTGGGGATGCTCTACGGCGGGGGAGATTTCAAAAAGTCGATGATCTGCGCCATCAACTGCGGGGACGACACCGACTGCACCGGCGCGACGCTGGGCTCCCTCTTCGGCATTCTGCACGGCACGGCGGGGATACCGGCCGACTGGCGGGCGCACATCGGGGACGAGATCGTCACCATCTCCCTGAACAACGCCGACCGAAACTTTGTCAAGAACTGCACCGAGCTGACCGCTCACGTCTTCGACCTCATTCCGGCGGTGCTGAAAGCCAACCGCGCGCCGGTCGAACTGACCGACGGTCCGGACGAGTGGGAGCAGGCGGACCTCGATTTCTTTACCGACTCTGCGGCGGCCCGGAAGCTCTACAGCCGGCCCGGCTATTCCTACACCATCCCCTTTGTCCACTGCGACGCGCGGGTCGAGTTCGACGGCGGGCCGGTCCTCGCCGAAGGCGGCAGCCTGCCGGTTCGCATCCGCTTCTTCAACCGGGTGCACGAGGTCAAGCACCTGCACCTGACCTTCCACCTGCCCGAGGGGCTGAAGCTCGCCGGCGCCCGGCGGGACATCTATCTTCCCCACCAGGAGGGGAGCGAGGCGGTCTGGGAGGCGGTCGTGACTGCCGAAGGCCCGGTTGCGCCGGTGAGCCGCATTCTCGTCGAGGCGGTTGCCGACGGGCACCCGGTTGCGGGGTACATCCCGATCACCATTGTCGGCTGACATGGCGGCAAACCGGACAGCTTTCTTTCTCGAAATGATAAGGGGCTCAGAATATGGATATGAAGAAAACTTCTTCCCCAATTCAGTCTAAATCCTCGCCGCGCGCCTCCAAAAGCGGATTCTGGCTCAGTGTGGGCAGCTTCTGCCTCTCCCTCGCCGCGCTGATTTGCAGCATCTTCTGCCTTGTCCGCCTCTCCGGCCGGCCGGCGGAGTTTCCCGAGTCGAAAACGCTTTTCACCTCCCGGGAGGCGGCGCAGTTTCTGGACATGGATTTCCGCGATTTCCAGGCGCTGGTGAACGAGGTGTACCAGGGTGAGTGGAGGCTCAATTTGGGCGCTCCTGTGGAAATCAACGGGAAACTTTATTACAAACGCTCGGACTTGCTGGGGCTTCACTACTATGCCGGAAAGTAAAGCTGCCCGCCTTCCCTGCCGCAGTTTTTGAAAAAAGCAAACAGCCGGTCCCGATGATCGCACTTCATCAGGACCGGCTGCTTTTTATGGGCTGTTCTTTATTTGACCTTCGCCGCGGTGGAGTCCTTGAGCACGACGTCGTGCGCGCCGCCCTCGATGATGCTGGTGGCGGAGACGAGGGTGAGCTTGGCCTTCTTCTGCAGCTCGGGGATGGTGATCGCGCCGCAGTTGCACATGGTGGAGCGGACCTTGCTGAGAGACAGGTTCACATTGTCGTGCAGGCTGCCCGCATAGGGAACATAGGAGTCGACGCCTTCTTCAAAGGAGAGCTTGGCCGCGCCGCCCAGGTCGTACCGCTGCCAGTTGCGGGCGCGGGAAGAGCCTTCGCCCCAGTATTCCTTCATGTAGCTGCCGTTGATGTTGACAATGTTGGTGGGGCTTTCGTCAAAGCGGGCGAAATAGCGGCCGAGCATCAGAAAGTCCGCGCCCATGGCCAGCGCGAGGGTGATGTGGTGGTCGTAGACCATGCCGCCGTCCGAGCAGATCGGGACGTAGACGCCGGTTTCTTCGAAATACTCGTCCCGGGCCTTGGCGACCTCGATGAGGGCAGTGGCCTGTCCGCGGCCGATGCCCTTCTGCTCGCGGGTGATGCAGATGGAGCCGCCGCCGATGCCGACCTTGACAAAGTCCGCGCCGCAGTCGGCGAGGAAGCGGAAGCCCTCCGCGTCCACGACGTTGCCGGCGCCGATCTTGACCGAATCGCCGTATTTTTCCCGGACAAAGGCGAGGGTGCGCTTCTGCCACTCGGTAAAGCCTTCGGAGGAGTCGATGCAAAGCACGTCCGCGCCGGCTTCCACCAGAGCGGGGATGCGCTCCTCGTAGTCGCGGGTATTGACGCCCGCGCCGACCACGTAGCGCTTGTGGCTGTCGAGCAGCTCCAGGGGATTTTCCTTGTGAGAGGAGTAGTCCTTGCGGAAGACCATGTACATCAGGTGGCCCTCATCGTCCACGATGGGCAGGGAGTTCAGCTTGTGCTCCCAGATGATGTCGTTGGCTTCCTTGAGGGTGGTGTGTCTGGGCGCGTAGATCAGCTTCTCAAAGGGAGTCATAAATTCACTGACCTTGATGTCGGTGCTCATCCGGCTGACGCGGTAGTCGCGGCTGGTGACGATGCCCAGCAGCTTGCCGTTCGAAGTGCCGTCGTCGGTGACGGCGATGGTGGAGTGACCGGTCTTCTCGGTCAGGGCGAGGATGTCGGCAAGGGTCCTGTCCGGGGTGATGTTGGAGTCGCTGACGACAAAGCCGGCCTTGTAGGCTTTGGCGCGGGCGACCATCGCGGCCTCATTTTCAATGCTCTGGGAGCCGTAGATGAAGGAAATGCCGCCCTCGCGCGCCAGCGCGACCGCCATTTTGTCGTCAGAGACCGACTGCATGATGGCGGAAGTGAGCGGGATGTTCATGTAGATTGCGGATTCTTCGCCTTTTTTGAACTTGACCAGCGGCGTGCGGAGGGAAACATTGCTGGGAATACATTCCGCCGAGGAATACCCTGGGACAAGAAGGTACTCACTGAAGGTGTGGGACGGTTCTGTGAAGTAGAAAGCCATTTTCATTACCCCTTTTCTGAAATCACTGGTTAGACGGCGAATGGATTTTACCCGATATAACCATAAAACACCGCATCAGGTCAGGTGATGGCGGCGTTTTACTCACTTTGATTATGATACAGTTTACTATAACTTTCGGGTGTTGTCAAGACGCGGACATTCATTTCCGGCCCGGAAATGGGCGAATTCCCGGTAATTCTGGCTTTTCCATAGATTTGCGAAATTTACATTGACTTTTTTTATCCAAAAATGTACAATGGTGGTAATCGCCCCTGCGGCGGCTTTTTTGCAGCCGGCGCCGGGGGAGGACGCCGCCATTTTTCGCCCCGGCAGGGTGATGCCGGAAGGAGGATTTTTATGAAAAACATTCACTGGATTCAGGGAGACACCGTCTGCGAGTCCCCGCTTTTCCGCCGCAGTTTTTCGGCGCCCGCGCTCAGGGCGGCCCGGCTGGAGATCTGCGGGCTCGGCTTTTTTCACCTGTATGTCAACGGCGAGCGGGTGGGGAATGAGGAATTCGTCCCCGCCGTCTCCAACTATTCGTCGGTGCTCGGCTGCAAGACCTACTATCCGGTGTGGGAGGAGCGCGCGGGCTACCGCACCTACTATCTGACCTACGACCTGCTGCCCTATCTGCGGGAGGGGGAGAACGTGCTGGGCGTCTGGCTTGGCAACGGCTGGTACCACCAGACCCGGCGCGTCGCGGAGGGGAGCTTCATCTTCGGGCGGCCGAAGCTCCGCTATGAGCTGACCCTGACGGCGGCAGACGGGGAGGAAATCTTCATCGAAAGCGACTCCTCCACCCTCTGGACAGAGAGTGAAATTCTGGAAAACAACCTCTTTTACGGCGAGACACACGACCTGCGCCGCCTGCGCCCGGACTGGTGCCTGCCCGGCGCCCCGCTGGAAGGCTGGAGGCGCGCCCTGCCGGTCCACGCGCCCGAAACGGAGCTGACCAGGCAAAGCTGTCCGCCCGACCGCGTGATCCGCACCATCCGGCCGGTTTTCCTGGGAGAATGGGGGAACCGGCGGCTCTACGACTGCGGGGAGAACATCACCGGCTGGGTCAACCTGCGGTGCGGCGGCCGTCCCGGCGAGGAAGTCTCGGTCCGGCACAGTGAGCTGCTGAGCGCCGCGGGGGACGCGCTGGAATTTTATTCGGCCGGCGGGGAAGAGCAGATTCAGCGGGACTGCTACCTCTGCGCCGGAGAGGAGCGGGTGGTCCGGCCGCAGTTTTGCTGGCATGGCTTCCGCTATTTCGAGGTGGAAGGCCCCGGCGAGCCGGAATCGGTCTCGGTCGTTCACTGCGATGTGCCGGTGACCTCCTCCTTCCGCTGTTCCGACCCGGTCCTGAACTGGCTCTACGACGCCTATGTCCGCACCCAGCTCGGCAACCTCCACTGCTCCATCCCCTCGGACTGCCCGCACCGCGAGCGGCTGGGCTACACCGGGGATGGCCAGCTTGCCGCGCCGGCCGCCATGCTGACGCTGGGAGTGAAGGCGGTCTACGACAAATGGATGCAGGATGTGCTGGACAGCGCGGGCGCCGAAACCGGACACATCCCGCACACAGCGCCCTTCCTGGGCGGCGGCGGCGGTCCCGGCGGCTGGGGCGGCGCGGTCTTCCTTGTCCCGATGGCCTACTACGAAGCCTACGGCGACCTTTCCCTCCTGCGAAAATGCTACCCGGCGATTCTGCGCTGGCTCGACTACATGGACAGCCGCTGCGAGGACGGCCTGGTCGTCCGGGAGGAGGAGGGCGGCTGGTGCCTCGGCGACTGGTGCGCGCCGGATGACAAGCGCGTGCCGCTGCCCGAGCCGTTTGTCAACACCTGCTACTATGTCCGCGGGCTGCGGGAGGCGATCCGCGCCGCCGGACTGCTCGGGGAGTCGGAGCCTGCGGGGCTTTCTGCCCGCGCGGACGCGGCGGAGGAAGCGCTCACCCGCCATTACTTTGATCCGGTGTCGGAGAGCTTCTGCGGCGGAAGCTGCGGGGCGGACGCCTTTGCCCTCTGGATCGGACTGGGGACGGAGAAGACCCTGCGGGGAATGATCGCGAAATACCGGGCGTCGCGGCGGCTGGACACCGGCATTTTCGGCACAGACCTGCTGCTGGAGGCGCTGTTTCGAAACGGTGAGGCCGCCCTTGCCTGCGAGCTGATGACCAGAAAGACCGACGCCTCCTTCGCCCGGATGATGGAGGCGGGCGCGACGACCATCTGGGAAACCTGGGACGGGCGCGCCTCCCACAACCATCCGATGTTCGGCGCGGCGGTGCGGCTGCTCTTCACCGAAATTCTGGGCATCCGGCAGGCGCCGGGCAGCGCGGGCTACGCGGATTACCGGATCGCTCCCGCCGACATTCCCGCCCTCAGCTGGGCGGAGGGCTCCATCCGGACGCCGCGCGGCGAGATCCGCGTCCGCTGGGAGCGGGACGCCTCCGGCGCGCCCGTCCTCGTGCAGCCGGCGGAATAATCCCGCAGAAAAGCGGGAAAAAAGGGCGCTGAGCCGTGACAGCGGGGCATTTTTGTGGTACAATAGAAGCGGATTCGGGCCGTTTTGTCAAAACCGGCCTGGTTTACGAAAGGGAGGAACCATATGAAAAGCAAACTGCGCCTTCTCTCCGCCGCGGCCGCGGCACTCATCACCCTGACCGCTTCGGGGTGCGGCCCCCTGTCTGCCCTGCTGGTACAGGATTTTGACGCCAGCAGGTATGTCAAGGGCATTCTGGACTGCACCTATCTGGGCGAATACACCGACTATATGGAGACGACCGGGGCCACCGAGGAGGAATCCAGGGCCAGCTATGAAGCCGGCCTGGAGACGGAGGCCGGTTTTCTCGCGTCCTATCTGGGATTTGGAGACTACTTTTACTCAGAGGCGATGGACAGTGATCTCCGTTCCGAGATGATTGACTTTTACCGGGCCGCCTACCAGTATTCCCGCTACGAGGTCAAGGAGGCGGTGAAGAGCGACAGCGGCTTCACCGTCGAGGTCACCATCGAGCCGATCGACCTCTTTTCTTCCGCGCTGGACGAGCTCAACGGCTATATCGCCGAGGTGGAGTCCGGACTGGAGGCCGGGCTTTTTGCCGAGGTCAGCGACGAGGAGTTCTACTGCGAGTACGCGCGCGGCATGATGGAGATCTGCGAGGCGCACGACGACGATCCGCCCTATCTTGAGCCGGTCACGCTGGCGATTCTGGTCACCCAGGACGAGGAGGGCTACTACACCATCAGCGACACCGACTTTCAGAATATCGACGCGCAGATCATCTACTACCCGTAAACGGCAAAACAGCGCAAAAAGCGCCCCGCTCCGGAGCAGTCCGGAACGGGGCGCCTGCATGTTCCGCCCGAAAATCAGCCTTTGAGCTGCGCAAAGGCGCCGGCCAGCAGGTCGCCCAGCGTCGAACCGGTGCCTTTGGGCGAGGCGGGCTTAAAGACCTCCTGGATGATGCGGGTGCGCTCGGCGAAGGCTTCCCTGTCCTTCACCAGCGTCAAAAGCGAGGCGGACATCTCTGCGTCGTCAACCGCCCGGTGCTGGCGGCCCTCAAATTTTTGCTCCACCGACCCCATGGCGTTGTGGAGGGAGAGATTGGAGCGGCGGGAGAGGCCGACCAGCCGGGTGTAGACCCGCTGAAAGTCCATCCACCGGAAAAAGGGGTCGGGGATGTCGAGATCCTTCATGTCGCATTCGCCGAAAAGCTGAATGCGGTCGCTGTTGCTCCAGGAATAGACGCGGACGGGACCTTCGCCGATCCAGGCGGCGAATTCCTCCAGCGCGTCGGCGAGGACCGGCGCGTCTTCCACATCGGCCTGGGTGATGCCGGTCAGATTGGTGATGGTTTTGGTGATGGTGTTCAGCTCCGGGCGAACGAACCGGTCGTAGCGGTCGGTCAGCCGGTAGTCCGGATCGAGCCGCACCGCGCCGATCTCGATGATCTCGTGCCGGACCGGATCGTCCGGCTTCCGGTTGGCGGCGGCGATGGGGTTCATTTCAAAGTCGAGAAACACATGGTACATGGAAACGCCTCCGTTTGGCAAACTCTCCTTCTATTATACCATTTCCGCGCAATTTTGCAAATAAAAAGGAGAGGCCCCGCCTGCGAAACGCGGCGGGGCCTCCATATATGGGAGGTAAGAGGTCTGTCAGGAGTTGAGAATCGCGAGCATCACATCTTTGGCAAGATCAGGATTCTGCGTGTTGGAGACAATAAAGACGCCGTACTCGCTCTCTCCATAAATTTCGGAGAGGGATTCGGTGCCGGTCAGGGAGAGGCCGCAGGCGGGCGTCTGCTCACCGGTGGGGTTGCCCTCGTCGTCCACCATGTCAAAGGTGAGGGCGAGATCACTGTAGGAGGCCAGCTCCTCCTCGGTGAAAATTTCATCCAGGGAAAGGTACATGTCGCTGCGGGCGTTGCGGGCGGCGTTGTCCAGATCACAGATCATGACGTCGATTTCGTTGGAGGCGACCATCGCGCTGACCTTCATGATGCTCACGCCGTAGGCGGCGGCGTCCGCCTGCTCGGAACCGAGGCTCAGGGAGGTGAATTCGACCGCGCTGCTGCCCTCCGCCCAGCCGGGATTGGCGGCGAGCATGGCGTCGGAATAGGCGGTGAGCGCCTCCTCGCTGACAAAGGAGTTGGCGACAACAACCTGAAGCGCGCTGCTTTCTTTTCCGCCGCAGCCGGAAAGGACCAGCGTGGAAGCGAGCAGCACTGCACAGACGCGGGGAAGATAACGGTTACATTTCATAATGGTTCATTCCTTCTCTTTGAGATAAACAAACCAATCCATCTATCTCTCATCATACACCGTAAAAATGGACACAGATACAAATTGGCTTGAATAATTTGTTAAAACCGCTGCGCCGGCGGGACGGCAGAGCGGCGAGCGTTCTTTCTTTGTGCCTTGGCTCTGCAATAAAACCGGATGGATTGGTCTTTTCCTTATACTACCAGAGAGACCGGAATCCGCTGTGAAAAAACAGGGAAATTTTCCTAAAAAAACTGTGAGAAATTTGTGACGGTGTACGCGGTGGATTTTTTTCACATTTTCAACAGCCTGTTGTGGAAAACTCAGAGCAGCCGGCTTACCAGCCACCCTGCCGACAGGATGACAGCCAGGTCGCCGGCCAGCGAGCAGGGGAGGGCATAGCGCTGGCGCGAAATTTTCGCGGCGCCGAAATAGACGGTCAGGGTGTAAAAGGTTGTCTCCGAGGCGCTCTGGATGACGCTGGCCGTTTGCCCGACGGCGCTGTCCGGGCCGTATTCGGCGAGAATTTCCCGGAAAATGGCGAGGGAGCCGCTGCCGGAAAGCGGCCGCAGCAGCCCGAGCGGCACGACCTCTGGCGGGATGCCGAGCGCCTTTGCGGCCGGGCGCAGGGCGCCGCAGAGCGCGTCGAGTGCGCCGGAAGCCTCGAACATCCCCAGAATTGCCAGGAAAAGCACCAGGGGCGGCAGCATGGCGGCGGCGGTTTGCAGCCCCTTTTTTGCGCCTTCGGCAAAGGCGGTGAATAGATCGGTCCCATGCAGCAAACCATACAGGAGGATGCCCGCCACAGCGAGCGGCACCGCCAGCGCGGCAAAAAGCTTCACCGGCGGCCCTCCCTGTCCGGGAAAATCCGGGCGCAGAGGGCGACTGCCAGCAGCGAAACGGCGAGCGAGAGGGCGGAGGCCGCCAAAACCGGCGGCAGTATCTCCATTGGTGCCGCGCTGCCCATCGAAAGGCGGATGGCCGCGGTGGTTGCCGGGATGAGCTGGACCGAACAGGTGTTGAGGACGGCCAGCGTGACCGTCTCCCGGGTGGCGGTTCCATCCGTTTCCGCCGCCAGCCGTTTCATCGCGGCGAGTCCGGGGGGAGTGGCCGCGTTGCCCAACCCGAGGAGGTTGGCGGTGAGATTCATGGAAATTAGGCCGAGTGTCTCGCTGTCTTTCCGCCGGGCCGGAAACAGCCGCCCGATGACAGGACAAAACAGCGCGGCGAGCTTTTGGGTCAGGCCAGACCGGCTGGCAATCTCCATCAGGCCGCTCCAAAGGCAGAGCGCGCCGGTCAGCGAGAGCACAAGGGGGACCGCCTCCCCGCATTTTTGCAGCGCCGCTGCGCCCACCTCCTCCATTCTGCCGGAACAGAGGCCGGACACAATGGCCAGCAGGGCCAGCGCGGTGAGGATCCAGTTCATGCGGTTTCTTCCTTTCTCAGTAGACTGATTCCAGCTTATTCCGCAGCGCGGAAAAATATCCCCCCGGGCCGGAAATTGAGGGAATGCGCGTCTATCGGGCGCCGGCCGGAACCTGCCGCGCGGCCTTTGCGCCGGCCGCTGGACAAAACCGGGAAAGTATGATATAATTTCTTTATAGTGATTCAAAAATTCCGCCGCGGCGGACCGCAGAAAAAGGAGGAAACGAAAATGGACATGCAGGCATTTTTCAAGATGAGCTACGGGCTTTATGTAGTCAGCAGTTCCGACGGCGCGCGCCGCTCCGGCTGCGTCGTCAATACGCTCACCCAGGTGACGGCGGAACCGGCGCAGCTGATGGTCGCCATCAACAAGGACAACCTGACAGCGGAGATCATCCGCGGCGCGGGACGCTTCACCGGCACCGTCCTGAGCGAGGACGCCGGGATGGAGCTGATCGGCCGGTTCGGCTTCCACTCCGGCCGGGAGATGGACAAATTCGCGGAGATTCCCTTTGCGGAGGACGCCGCCGGCATTCCCTATCCCACCGGGCACGCCGCCGCGCGGTTCAGCTGCCGGGTGGTGAAGGAACTGGACGTCGGAACCCACATTCTCTTCATCGGCGAGGTGGAGGAGGCCGAGCGCCTGCTCGACGAGGAGCCGATGACCTACGCCTACTATCACCGGGTCAAAAAGGGCCTGACCCCCAAAAATGCCTCCTCCTACAACCCCACCGAGAAGGCGGCGGTCAGGGAGGCTCCGAAAAAAGAGAGCTGGCGCTGCACCATCTGCGGTTATGTCCACGAGGGGGAGCTGCCGGAGGACTTCACCTGCCCGGTCTGCGGCGTCGGAGCCGAGCTGTTCGAAAAAGTGGAATAAAGCGCCCCTATCAAGGGAAAACCCCGCCTGACTGTGCTGTCAGGCGGGACTTTTTGCGCGGGATCAGACGTAGTAGGGGTTGGGTTTGAAGAGCAGGACGATAAAATCAATGAGAACACCGATCCCGAAGAGGCCGAGGGTAAAGAAGTAAAGGATCCCCATCCCGGTCTTTCCCTCGTAAAACTTGTGCGCGCCGAGGAACCCGAGGAAAAAGCAGAGGGCGAGAGCGGCCCACTTGCTGCGCTGTCTTCCGGTCTGCGCCGCGCCGAGATGGTTCTGGTTTACGTTGGTGTTTTCGTTGTTGATGATGATGGACGGCTGCGCGGCCGCGCTTTTGAGCTCCTCTACCTGCCGGCCACAGGCGGTGCAGAGGACGGCGTCTTCCGGGATCTTCGCGCCGCAGTGCCTGCAAAATTTGGTTTTCAGCGGCTGCTGGGGCTGCGCGTTTTGCTGCGGCTGCTTTTCAACCGCAGTGGCTTCTGTTTGATTTTCCATATGGACATCTCCTCCCAAGGTTGATGGTTTCAGTTTAACACATAAGTGCGCAAATGCCAACGTATGTGTTCATAGCGTTGTAATTTCTCACCTAAAATATACATAGAGGTGATTGCTATGTATATTTCCACTTTGGATCCGGTGCTGGTCGGGCGGGTGATTGCACACTTCCGCCAGCAGAGCGGGATGTCCCAGGAGGTTTTGAGCGGCCTGGCCGCGATCGGGCGCAGCCATCTGAGCGCCATTGAGCGCGGCGAGCGCAAGCCGACCCTTGAAACGCTCTACCGCATCTGTACAGCCATGAACGTCAGGATGAGCGCCGTCATTCTCAAGCTGGAGGAGGAACTTGACCGGGCGGAAAAGGACGGGAGGAAATAGGAGCTGCGCAGAAAAAAAGGACAGCAGGGCGCCCGGCGGGAAACCGCCGGGCGCCTTGCCGATGGAAAAGCTCATAAATGAGAAGTCTGGCAAAATTCAGGCGTGCGCTTCCTCGAGGGTCAGCTCGCCGACATACTGCCGGCCGCTGCGCTCGATGACGATCTCAACGGTGTCGCCCACGCTGCACGCGGAGAGGGCGCGGGTCAGGTCCTCCTGGGAGGAGATTTCGGCCCCGTTAAAGGAGACAATCCGGTCGCCGGAGCGGAAACCGACTTCCTCGGCGTTGGAGCCGGGGTTCACCTCGTCGATGTAGAGGCCGCCCGTGTAGCCGTACAGCGCGGACATGAGCGAGCCGGTCACCTCGGTTGTGGTCATGCCCAGGTCGACGCGGCCCTGAACATAGCCAAACTGCATGATGTCGTCGATCAGTTCGACGGCGGTGTTGATCGGGATGGCAAAGCCGAGCCCCTCAATGCCGCTGCCGGAGGATTTCGCCACGACAACACCGATCAGCTCGCCGCGGTCGTTGAAGAGGCCGCCGCCCGAGTTGCCGGGGTTGATGGCCGCGTTGGTCTGCAACAGGGTCATGGTCTTGCCGTCAATGTCAATTTCCCGGTCCAGCGCGCTGATAATGCCGTCGGTGACGGTGCCGCCGAGCTGGCCGAGCGGATTGCCGACCGCCACAGCGGTATCGCCGACCTGAAGCGCGTCGGAATCGCCGATCTCTGCGGCTTTCAGGCCGCTGGCGTCGATTTTGATGACCGCGATATCCCCCTGGGCGTCGGTGCCGACGAGGACGGCGGGATAGCTGGTGCCGTCCCGCAGGGTGACCTTGATGCTCGACGCGCCTTCAATGACGTGGTTGTTAGTGACAATGTACCCGTCCTGGGAGAGGATCACGCCGCTGCCGGCGCCTTCCGCGACATACTGCCGCATAAAGGAATCATACTGGGTGATCTCGGTGGTGACTTCCACGACCGAATCAGCGGCCTTTTCTGCGATCTCGGTGACGCTCAGCGCGCCGGAGGCGCTGCCTGCTGCGGCCATGGTGCTGATCTCTCCGCCTGCGGCGGGGAGGGGCTGCGCGCTGTTCGAGACGGCCTGGGGAGCCGCGGCACTGAAGACACCGGCCGCGTATCCGGCGCTGCCGGAGGCGAGGATGCACAGGGCTGCGATCAGCGCGCCGGCTTTTTTGGTGAGGTATGGGCTCTTTTTCGCGGTATGGGACGGTTCTTCCTGGAACTGCTGCATGTTATTCTGGTTGTTCTGTAACATATCAATCGCTCCTTCATCTATGTCAGCAGGGTGTGTTCTTTTTTCATTGTCTTCAGTATATTCCTGTCAAGTGACTTTCATTTGAATTCAGGGTGAAACCTGGATGAAAATTGTAAATCCTTTTGCGGGAAAATGTGACGGATTATCTCGTTTCGCTCCATCCCAGGTGCCGATTCAGGTTGTCCGCCAGCTCGGCGAAGCCCTTCCGGTTGAGATGATAGTAAACGCGGTTGTCCCGCATTTCGTCGGTGATGAAACCGCCCTGCATCAGCAGATTCATGTGGTGGGAGACGGTGGGGGTGGTGAGCTTCAGCCGTTTGGCGAGCTCTGTCTGGTAGGCGGGCCCCTCTCCCAGGATCCGCAGGATCTCCAGTTTAGTGGCGTCGCCCAGGAGCTTTAAACGCCCGGCGATCTGCTCGCCGGAAAGCTTCTGCGGGCAGAACACATCCACCCCGCAGAAGAGAATCCCCAGGATGAAATAGGGCCGGTCCCAGGACGCGGGCCGGTAGGCCAGGCCGAAATTGAAGGCGCTGAGGCTGGGGTAGAGGATAGTATCCTCCGGGATCTGTACATGGACGCGCTCCCGCATCCGGCCGTTCAGGTCCGGCGCGGCGACAAATTCCTCCGCGTACCGGAATTTGTCCCGGTGTTTTTGGAGGATGGGGGCGATCCGCCCGGCAATCCGCTCCAGAAGCTCCGCAAGCTGGGCGGCGTAAATTTCCGGAAAGAGGGCGGTTTCCAGAATGACGGAGCGCCCTTCCGGCGTGAAGGGCTCTTCGTGGAACCGCTTCAGCAGCGCCTCTCCGTCGGGGCAGGCCTCCCCGCAGTTTTCCTCTTCCTCCAGAAAACAGGACAGAAAATTCCGGACGCCCTCCCGCCGGATGGCGTCCAGCATCTGGGTGCGCACCGGCCGGCTGTCCCGGGGGTCGTAGTAGGCCAGAAAGAAGTTCTGGAATGGCCGGGCGTTGACGCCGTCCTGCGGGATCGCATACCGGAACAGGGGGGAATCCGGCAGAGAGATGTCCGCGCAGGCTTCCAGCATTTCCCGGCAGGGCGCAAGCAGCCTGCCGGCCAGCTCCGGGTTGCTGACCCGGTTCCGGAGGCTCTGCTCCAGCTCGGAAAAAGAGGTGATTCCGCATTTCTGCGCCAGGAGGCCGAATGCCTCCAGATACAGGTGGAAGGGTTCCAGTTTCATCTTAATCCGCTCCTCACTGTTGGTCTCCTTCCATCATCGCAGGTTTTTCCTCCCGGTTCAAGCGGTAACAGATTTTCAAACGAACCAGAATGACAAAAATCACAGCGGCGGCCGCGGCGCCGATGAGCAGCATCGACTGGACGGAGAGGAAGGACACCATCCACGCCACCAGGACGGAGATGACCGGCGCGACGCAGCTGCCCGTCGAGTTGAAGACCGCCGCCGCCCTTCCCAGGTAGTCCGGCGCCACCACCTGGACAAATTTCACGCTGGTAAAGCTGTTGGCAACGCCGCCGAGCAGGCCCCAGCCGAACATGAGGATTCCGGCGGCCGGATAGCGGAACCATCCCAGCAGGGGGATCAGCAGAAGCGCCAGAGAACCAGCGCACTGGCTCCCGACCGCCAGAAGAAACTGGGTGCGGGGGAGAATCCGCTCCGAAATCTTCGGGTAAAAGTAAAAGGCCAGCAGCATCCCGGCGGTCTGCGCCGCTCCAAACATGGACAGCGCCACGCTGCCGCCCCGGAAGACGTCCGCGATGTAGGGAGCCTGGAGCGAGCCGAAGATAAAGCTGATGCTGTTGTTCAGCACTGCGCCGGCGACCAGGAGGAGAAAGATATGGTTTTCCCCCAGATACCGGAAACCGCCCTTCAGCCCGGCAAAATAGCCCTTCCGCTCCGCTTTGGGGGCGGAGTGTTCCGGGGAGCGGATGCCGAAGATCAGCAGCCCGGACAGGACAAAGGTCAGAAGGTCGGTGCCGAAGGCCGCCTCCATGGAAAAGGCCGCAATGATGCCGGCCAGACCGGTGCCCGCCAGGTCCGCCACCATGCAGGCCGAGCGCATCAGGCTGCTGGCTTTTTCGTATTCCTCTTTCCCCAGCAGCCGGGGCAGCATCCCGACGCCGGCGGGGACCCGGAAGGACTCCACCGTGTTCATGGCGAAGGTGAACGCCAGAAGCATCCACGCCTGCAAAGAGCCGGTGAGGTAAAGCAGCAGGAAAACCCCCACCAGCCCGCCCCGGAGAAAATCGCAGACCGCCATCACCGGCTTTTTGGGCAGCCGGTCGGTGATGGGGCTGAACAGGGGCTGGAAGATCACGGTGGGCAGCAGGTTCGCCGCCAGCACCAGGGCGCTTAAGGACGCACTGTGGCTCAGCTGGTAGGTGAGCCAGGTGAAGGCAATGGCGTCGATGCTGTCGCCGAAGTCGTTGATGACATTGGCGAAAAGCAGCTTCCGGTAATCGGCGTTTTTGAGAATGTCCCGATACATGTTTGATACACCTCTATCATATGTTTGATGAGAATATCATACCACGTGATTTCATATCTGTCAACTGTAATATTAGACATTCATAAAACTACAGGGAAACAAAAAACGCGCCCACAGGGGGGCGCGCCGGTTACGGCTGGTGTTGGTCCGCTTCCTTCAGTTCCCGCCCTTCGCGGAGGAGGGCGCGCAGGGAATTTGCATCCCCGGCCGCCAGGGCGTCCCGGTACTGGGCGAGATGGGCCAAAATCGTGTCCAGTTCGTAGAGAAGCGGTGCCTTGTTGAGCAGAAAAAGGGAGGTCCACATTTCCTCGTTGAGTTTGGCGACCCGGGTCAGGTCAAGGTAGCTCCCCGCGCTGAAGCCCGCTTCCTTCCGGAGGGTGGGGGACTTGATATAGGCGTTGGAGACGACGTGGGCGAGCTGG
>CALXIG010000162.1 GCA_944388305.1 uncultured Clostridia bacterium | reverse complement strand
AAGGTGTACGTGCCGTCTTCTTTCACGAGATCGGAGTTCTTGACGCTGCCGGCGGGCGTTTTGCCTTTTTCGCCCACCTCCTAGAGGGTGGAGGTGGCCTCAAAACCGGCGGGGGCCTCCTTGTCATCCGTCCCGTCGAATTGTTTGACCAGCTTCAGCGGGCGGGTGAAGGTCGCGGTGTTGGTGACGATCACGTTGATGCTGCCGTAGCCGGGCATGGTGGCGGTGGCAGTGCCGTTCTCAGCTATGGCGCCATCCATCGGATTTCCGGCGCTGTCCGTAACCTCGCACGCGATGTCGTATTTCTTCTCAAGTGTAACGCCTGGCTCTGTGTCCGAAGTCCCGACCTCCTTCACGACGACATTGTCGTTGACCTCCAAATCCGGGAAGACCGCCGTTTCGTTGTGGTGCAGGTCGAACTGTCCGTTTGCGTCGGTGGTTCCGGTCTCCCCGGTTCCAAAGATTTCATACGTCTCGTTCGCGTAACGCTCGCCGTTCACGGTGACCTGCATGGTGTAGGTGACGTCCTTGAGCTGCGGGGCGTAGTAGTGCTCCACCTCTTTGCGGACCGAAAGCTGCCCGTCGGGGATGGTCTTGAGGTTGAAGCTCATCTTCAGGTTGGACGCGCCCTCGCCGCGCTCCATGTAGAAAATCTGGATGCGGTGGTTGGTGCCGTCCGCAAAGGTGTCGCCGTCCCAGTCGGTGGAAACTTCTCTGCCGGCCGCTTCAAACTGCTTTTTCAGAGTGGTGTAATGCTCCTTCACCTCTTCCGCATTCAATACAGTATCCGTATAGCGGACCTCGCCGGTGGCGAAGTTGATGGAGCCGCTCTGCGCGTCGTGGATGCCGCCCAGGTCGAGGACCAGTACGCCGTCGATGAAGACCCACATGTCGTCGTCGCCGGTGAACTCGAAGATCATGTCCTCGGAACGCCCGCCTTCGTTGTCCTCCACCTGTCCGTCCTTCGGCTGGTAGAAGTCCGCCCAGACGTACATGCCGAAGTGGAAATCCGGTGTGTCCTCAAGTTTATACAGGGGGTCGTTGTAGCCCGGGTCGCCCTCGTGAAGTTCTTCACCTTCCGAGTTATAAAGGTTTCTATTTGGGCTTATTTCATTGGGGTTCAGATCATTGTAGGGCATGAAGTTGCCGCGCTTGAAGTAGTACTGCTCAGTATCAGCCGGTGTGCCCAGAGCATCGTAGACGGTGAAGTCCTTATCGTCATCATCAACCAGCGTGGCGAAGTTTTCAAAGGCGCTGTAGTAGAAGGTACCATTCTCATCGTACTTGCTCTGGAGAAAGAGATGATTAACTGCGTATTGCTCATCCACATCATAGGCACTCGTCGAGCCACCGAACAATTGGGCGAGAGAATTTTGCGGAAATTGATAGTAACGTGATTGGATATCATAGTTATCAGTAAAGGTAGGCCATCCATAGTTGTTCAAAGTCCTATTGACCATTCCTTCCTTCACATCGCCTTCACGTTCACCTTCCTTATAATTACCGCCGGTGAACTGTCTGCCAGCTTCACTCTCGTAATCATGATCTTGATACTTAAACATATACATGTGGACGCCCTCGGCGGTGCTGTCCACGGTGTCCACCGTCGTCAGTGACCGCTCCACCTCGTACTCGAGATAGAGGGTGGAGAGACCCTCGCCACTACGCCGGTCGTTTGGCTTCTGATAATTGTCGCTGTATCTCCACTTTGTCCGTTCATCGCTATCATGTTTGATGTAAGTTACTGTGTGCTCTTGTGTGCCGTAACTTGGCCAACCAGAAGTCGTGGTCGTATAGGCGCCGCTGAACTTGTAGGTGCCATCCTCAAGCTTATATTCGTCTTTCAATTTGGCGTCTTTCAGCACATCTTCGATGGACGTCCAGCTGCCGTAATTCTCTTCTTTTCCATTGAAAGAAACTCCCGCGATGACATCTTCGTCAATTTCGTTGCCGTTCTGGTCGACGATGCGGACTGTGAGGCCGTTTTGGCGCTCCCACGTAATTGTAAAGGTCGAGAAATCGGGCACGTGGAAGGCCGCGGAGAGTCCGGCGCCGTCCACAAAGAGCGTGCCGGTGCCGTCAACCGCATCGGCGACGGTTTCCACCACCGTTTCCGCGGCGTCCGCCGCGGTTTCCCCGACCTTCATGACGCTGAAGAAGGCGGCGATTTTGTCCAGCAGATTCTCCTCCGGCTCCTCCGGTTCGGTGTGGTGCTGGATTGCCACCGTCTCGGGGTCGGCGTCCTCGGGGAGCAGCGACCGGGCGTCGATGCAGACCAGCACGTCCTCCGACGGTTCGATTTCCTCGCCGTCCAGCTCAAAGTGGATGTCCATGGCCGCGTAGCCGTCGAATTCCGCGCCCTGTGCGGCCAGCGCGTCGCCCGCCGCGAGGTAGGCGTCGCTGTCCTCCGCGAAGCGGGTGGCCACGAGGGCCGCCTCCGCGGGGAGTGCGCCCTCCGGCGCGAAGGCCGCGACCAGCAGGCCGCGCTCCGCCTCGGTGAAGTAGGCGGCGGTGTAGTCCTCCGGCACGGTGAAGCCCAGCGCCTCCGCCCAGGCCCGGAGCCCGGCAAGCGGGGTGTCCTCACCGGCGATCAGTTCGGTGTAGCACTCTTCGGTGTGGGTGTGTTCTTCCAACCCGCAGATGAGGGCGCCGGTCTCGTCGTAGCAGGCGTCGCTGTGGGTGTGCTCTTCCATGCCGCAGATCGCGTCAGGCGGTACGGTTTCCGGTTCCTCCGCGGGGAAGCAGTCTTCGGTGTGGGTGTGTTCCTCCAACCCGCAGATGAGAGCACCGGTTTCGTCGTAGCAGGCGTCGCTGTGGGTGTGCTCTTCCATGCCGCAGATCGCGTCAGACGGTACGGTTTCCGGTTCCTCCGCGGGGAAGCAGTCTTCGGTGTGGGTGTGTTCCTCCATGCCGCAGATGAGGGCGCCGGTTTCGTCGTAACAGGCGTCGGTATGAGTGTGCTCTTCCATGCCGCAGGTCGCGTCAGACGGTACGGTTTCCGGTTCTTCGGGTTCCCCGGCGGCGCTGTCCGGCGCACAGGCATCGCCGTGGGTGTGCTCCGGGATCTCGCAGACGAGCACCTTTTCCCAGCAGGCGTCGCTGTGGGTGTGCGCCTCCGGCCTGGTGCAGACGAGGACGTTCTCGGTCGTATAGCAGGCTTCCCCGTGCTGATGCGGCTCCGCCTCCTCCTGTCCGCAGGTGAGGCCGTAGCAGGCCTCGGTGTGGGTGTGTCCCTCTCCCTCCGGAAGGGTGCAGGTCAGGGTCTTCTGCTCGGTAAAGCAGGCATCGCTGTGGGTGTGCCCCTCGCTCTCGTCCTGCCCGCAGATGAGAAGGCCGTTCTCGTCGAAGCACGCCTCCGAATGGGCGTGGCCCGCGCTTTCCATCAGGCCGCAGGTGTTCACCTTCTCCACGGTGTAGCAGTCCTCACCGTGCTGGTGGCCCGCAGCCTCCTCCTGTCCGCAGGTGAGGCCGTAGCAGGCGCCGGTGTGGGTGTGTCCCTCCCCTTCCGGGGGGGTGCAGGACAGAAGCGGCTGTTGCGCATAGCAGCTGGCGTCATGCTGGTGGGCTTCCTCCCCGGCGGGGGTCTCCTCCTGCCCGCAGACCAGCCGCATTTCGTAGCAGGCGCCGGTGTGGGTGTGCTCCGCCATGCCGCAGGAAGCGTCTGTCTCCAGCGTAATGGCCGGCAGAATCAGCAGATAGGTCGTTACAAAAACCACCAGAGCCGACATGCCGCTCATCGCGCGCCGCCAGATTTTGTGCCGGCGGCTTGCGCGCAGCAGCTCCGCGATTTTTGTGGTGATGCCCTTTTTCATATGCGAAACCTCTCTTTCTTCCTCTATTTGCACGCTCATTCAAGCGAAGCGATACGCTTCAGGGGCCAGAGCCGGAAGGTCAGCCGTCCCACGACCTGTTCTTCCGACACGCATCCGACCGAACGGTCGCGGCTGTCCACCGACACTGACCGGTGGTCGCCCATCACGAACCATCTGCCGTCCGGCACCTGGTACGGCAGCTCGATGTTGCAGCTTCCCAGGGCCTTGTCTTCCAGGTAGGGTTCCTTCAGCGGCTGGCCATCCACGTAGACGTTGCCTTCTTCGTCGATATCCACCCACTGTCCCGGTCCGGCGATTACCCGTTTGACCAGAATTTTGTTGTTATAGTAAAAGGCGATGATATCGCCATGCTCCAGATTTCCGGTTTTGACCGACACCACGATGTCGCCGTCGTGCAGGGTTGGGGTCATGCTGTTGCCGTAAATCTGCAAAACCGGCAGAAACAGCGTCGCCACCAGCACCGCCACAGCCGCCACCGTCACCAGGGAGAAAATGGTGCTGCGAAGCGTCGCGCTGTAAGTTCGCTTGTGGCGCTCCCGCTGCAATTCGGCGCGGAGCTGTTCGGAGGTGGGGGGTGCGGTTCCTTTGAATTGCGTTCTCATTCCGCACGCTCCTCCGCACACATCCGGCGGACGTTTTCCAGGTAATCCCGCGCCGCCTGATCCGCGGCCTCGAACACGCCGCTCAGCTTGAGCGCCGCCTCCGCGAGGGAACCGGACCGCTCGGCGGCGATTTTGCGCTCTGCAAGCTCCCTGCGCGCCGCTTCCAGCTCCTCGCGGAGCTGGTCCATCTCCGCGCTCTGCTCCACCAGCAGTTCCAGCAGCTCCACCCGCTTCAATTTACGCAGTTGTTTTTCGGTCATAGCCGTTTCCTTTCCATTCTAGAGTCTGTCTGATACAACCTGCTGAAGCAGGACCAGCAGTTCCAGCGCGCTGCGGAACCACACCTTCTGTCCGTCTTGCAGGCACAATTCCCCCTGCATGCTGCAATACTGGCGGTAGTATATGTGAATGGAGACTGTGCGTCCGATGCGGAGCATCGGGCAGTCCGCAGGGCGATAGCGCTTTTTGTGCGCGCCCGGGATGCTGTGCAGCTTCTCCGGGCGGTGCGGAAAGCCGTTCCGGTCCATCAGTTCCTCCAGACGCAGCAACAGCCCATCCAGCCCGCGGTATGGCCTGCGCTCATCCGGCTTTCCCGCCGGATAGCAGTATCCCGCCGCGATCCCGTCCTCCATCCAGAGGCGCACCGTCGCCACCATACCGGCGTTCCGCTCCGGTCTAACCCGAAACTCCGCCGCAAACTCTGCCGGCAGATACTGCATACGCGCTCCCCCTTCCCGCATAGACAGAATTCACATTTTGTCCGCTTTTGTCTGTTTTGGATTATATGGACAAAATTCACATTTTGTCCGTATTTTTTAGATGCCGGGCGCAGAAGCGGCCTGAGTTGCGGACAGAACCGGCCTTCCTCCGGCTGAAAAAGGAAAGAAGAGAACAACAAATAGAACCTTTCAATTTGCACAAGAAAGAAAGGTTCTATTTGTCATGCTGATGTACGGGAAATTCTTGACATTTTATGAAAAGGATGATAAAATAAAAACACAATCAGCCGGCGGCTGTTGATAATTTATGATTGCAGACGAGACAAAATGTGAATTCTGTCCTATAAGGTCATGTGCAGCCGTTCCAGAAAGCGCCGGTGCTCTGCGCCGGTTGACAGCAGATAAATGCGGGTGGTCTCAATGCTGGAATGTCCCAGCACGTCCGCCAGCTTGACCACATCCCGGCTGGCCTGATAAAATGTCCGGGCAAAGAGATGGCGCAGGTTGTGCGGAAAAACTTTTCCCGCCGCGACGCCCGCCTTCCGGCAGAGCGCCTTCATCTCCGCCCAGATCTGCTTGCGCGATAGGCTTTTGCCGCTTCTGGTGAGAAAAATCTCGCCGGAAGCGGTTTTGTGCTTTTTCGCGTACCGCAGCAGTTTCCGGCAGAGCTTTCCCGGCAGAAGAATGGTGCGGACCTTTCCCTTCAGGGAAATTTCCGCCTTGCCCGCCCTGGCCGCCTCCACAGTGAGGTATTGCACCTCGCTGACCCGGATGCCGGTGGCGCAGATGGCCTCCAGCAGCAGGGAGAGGCGTTCCTTTCCCAGCAGGTCCGCAGCCTCCACCAGCCGGACGTAATCCCCGCGGGTCAGTTCCCGCCCGGGGTCGCGGAAAGTCCGCCGCTGGATGCGCAGGAATTTCGCCCGAAAGCGCCAGCCCATGCAGCGAAAAAAGGCATTTGCCGCCGCCAGCATGGAATTCACCGTTGCAGGGCGGTGTCCCTTTTCCAGCAGTGCCTCTCTCCAGCGGACGCCCGTCTCCGCCGTGACCTTCCTTCCGTCCAGCCAGGCGGCAAGGCCGCGCAGGTCCCGCCCGTACTTCTCAATGGTGCCGGGACTTGCGCCGTTTTCCCGGAGCTGATGTTCAAATCGCCGGATTTTCTTCGCGTCAATTGTGTAGGAATTCATGCCGCTTCCCCCATTCATTTGATTTTTCTTTCCTTATATTATACCCGGTCACGCGCGTTCCACCGCTCTTTTGAGCGCCATTGCGGCTTCGCGGAAAATCGCGCAAAAACAGACGCCCATGCAGCGCGAAACCGCATGGGCGTCTGATAAACCGGACGGCGGGCAATTTCCTGAGGATGGCCGCCGCTCCGGCCATTCCCAAAAAGCGCTGTAATCTTCATCAGACTACAGCGCTTTTTCCGGTTATTTTCGATTTTCTGCCGCCAGTTCGGATTTTGTGTGTCCTTTATTCCCCGTCCCCGGCCTTGAAGTTGTAGATGGGCCGGATGATCTGCACGACCTCCGCTGTGGGGCCGATGTTGCGCAGGATGTCCTCCATCCCCTTATAGGCCATGGGGCACTCGTCGAGGGTGGCGCGGCTCACCGAGGTGGTGTAGACCTTTTCCATCTGTTTTTTGAATTCGGACAGGGTAAAGGACTGCCTGGCGTCCGACCGGCTCATGAGGCGCCCGGCCCCGTGGGGGGCGGAACAGTTCCAGTCCTCGTTGCCCCTGCCCACGCAGAGCAGGCTCCCGTCCCGCATATTGATGGGGATGAGCAGCCGTTCGCCCGCTTTGGCGGACACGGCTCCCTTCCGCAGAATCATGGCGTCAGTGTCGATATAGTTGTGGATGGTGGTGAACTGCTCCTCCACGTGGAGCTTCATGCCTTTGACGATCTCGTCCGCCATAGCCTGCCGGTTGAGCATGGCAAAGCGCTGAACGATCTTCATGTCGTGGATGTACTGCTCGAACAGTTCCCCGGACACATAGGCCAGATCCCTGGGGATGCTGGTCTGTTTGATATTTTTGAGCTTTTTCAGCTCCTTCTCAATCTCCCTCTCCCGGCCCTCCGCCTTCATTCGGGCGATGAGCGCCTCGATGGAGGCGCCGTCGGTGCGGTTGAGGATCCTGTACCCCGCCTCCTGGTAGTAACCGGCCACCTCGACCCCCAGATGGCGGCTGCCGGAGTGGATCACGATGTAGAGATTCCCCTCGCTGTCCCTGTCCACCTCGATGAAGTGGTTGCCGCCGCCCAGGGTGCCGATGCTTCTTTCCGCCCGGATGAGGTTCACATGGCGGGCGCAGCACAGCTCGCTCAGATCAATTTGGCCCATGTACCGGTGCGCTTTCTCACGAATCGAAAAGCCGGAGGGGATCTTCTCATAAATCAGCTTATCGAGCTTTTGAAGCTCGATGCGGCTTTCCCGGACGCGGATGGTCTCCATGCCGCAGCCGATGTCCACCCCGACCAGATTGGGCACCACTTTATCCGCGATGGTCATGGTGGTGCCGATGGTGCAGCCCTTGCCGGCGTGGATGTCGGGCATCAGCCGGATGCGGCTGCCCGCCGCAAATTCCTGGTTGCAAAGCTCCTGCACCTGTGCGATGGAGGCGCTGTCCGCCACATCCGAAAAGATTTTTGCTCCGTTGTATTTTCCCTTGATTTCGATCATGTATTTCCTCCCGATCACACAGTGTCCCGGGAACCGGCGGCCGGCGCGGAGCCTCCCGCCGCTTCTCCGTCGAATTTTTGCAGATAACGGGCCGGAACCGTCCTGGTCAGCCACACGCCGTTGGCGGACAGGTAGAAGAGATAGCCGTCCCGGCGCATCTGCCCGGCGCTGACCAGATAAATCACCGGCTTCCCATGCCGGCGGCCAACCTTCTCCGCAGTTTCCGCGTCAGAGGAGAGGTGGACGTACAGGCGGCTCTTTGGGAGCAGCCCCTCCGCCTCGATGGAGGCGGAAAACCGCGCGGCCGTCCCGTGATACAGCGTCTCCGGCGGGTCACTCACGGGAAGCTCCACGTCCACAGGAATGGAATGCCCCTGATTGGCGCGGATCTTCGTTCCGTCCGCGCTGAAGGCGTACCGCTGCTTGTCATCGGTGCGCACAATTTCTTCCAGAAGCGCCCGGTCAATGGCGTATCTTCTGCCGACGCCCGCCAGAAGCGCATTCACCTCTGCCCAGCCGTGGGGATCCAGCTCGATGCCGATAACCTCCGGCTTGTGGCGCAGAATCAGGCTGATGTATTTACTGATCCGGGTGAGATCAGAAGCAGTTTCTTTCATAACAGGATCACACCTTTCCGCCGCGGCTCCCCGGAGCCGGGCCCGATACTGAATGGGAGCGGTTTGACGGCCGGACGGCGCCGCCGCGCACCTTCATTATAACACAAACCCGGCTTCCGTGGAAGGGAAATTCTCCGCAATGAATCCGCGCGGACCTTTTCCCTTATGAAAAAATCCCCGCAAACCGGCGGCGCCGGCATTGCGGGGAAGCACTCAGCAAAAATCAGGAAGGTTGTAAAAATCGGATATTCTTATTCTCCGGCGCAGGCTGTCCATTTTGGGGGATAGGCCGGGCAGCGGTTCTGTTTTTTGGCGGCGCGCAGCTCGACAAAGCAGCCGCACTGCGCGCAGATGCCGTTGACCAGCTCCCCGCACGCCTTGCAGGCAGCCAGGCGGCGGCTGTACTCCGGCTCCGGGGTCCGGATCCGTTCCGGCAGGGAGGCAATATACGCCGCGATGCTGCGGAAATAGGGGTCGTCCCCCATTTCCGCGAGGAGGCAGCGGCGGCAGACGCGGTTTTCCGCGCTCATTCCGCGAGGGTGATCTCGACCGCCGAGCAGGGCGGCAGTGTGAAGGTGGCCTGTCCGTCTTCGAGCAGGACGCCGTCAAACGGGGCGATTTTCACCGCGTCCGGCTCCTCAAAGGTGTTGTGCGCGCCCATCTCTCCGGCAAGAATGCGGGCAGATACCGTTTTCGCGGCAAATTCCGCGAGGCGGCAGGTCACAGGACAGCTCTCGTCCGCTGAAAGGTTGGCGGCGGTCAGATGAAGAACGCCGTCCGCGTCCACCGAGGCAGAGGCGGAAAGCTGAGCGACCTGCTCCCCCTCCAGCAGCCCGGCCCGTCCGCAGTCGACGTGGCAGTCGATGAGGTCGGCGTCCTGGTGGTGCTGGTAGAGGTCGAAGATGTGGTAGGTCGGCGTGAGCAGCATCCGCTCGCCCTCGGTGAGAATGACCGCCTGGAGGACGTTGACCATCTGGGCGATGTTGGCCATCCGGACGCGGGCGCTGTGCTCGTTGAAAATGTTGAGGGTCAGGGCGGCGACCATCGCGTCCCGCATGGTGTTCTGCTGGTAGAGGAAGCCGGGGTTGGTGCCGGGCTCGACGTCGTACCAGGTTCCCCACTCGTCGACGACGAGGGCAACCCGTTTTTCGGGATCATAGCGGTCCATGATTTCGCTGTGCCGGGTGACCAGCTCCTCCATCCGCGCGGCGCGGAAGAGGGTGCGGTAGTAAATTTCCTGATCAAAGCCGGTGGCGCTCGTCTTGTGTTGCCAGTCGGGACCGGGGACGGTGTAGTAGTGCAGGGAGATGCCGTCCATGTAGGGCGCGGCGATCTTCATCACCGTCTCCATCCACTCGTAATCGTCGACATTCGGCCCGCAGGCGATGCGGAAGACCCGGTTGTCCCCGTAATTGCGGACATAGGTCTGATAGCGGCGGTATTCGTCGGCATAGTAGGACGGGCGCATGTTGCCGCCGCAGCCCCAGTTCTCGTTGCCGACCCCGAAGTATTTCACCTTCCAGGGCTCCGGGTGGCCGTTTGCCGCCCGCAGTTCGGCCATCGGCGAGACGCCGTCGAAGGTCATGTCCTCCATCCACTCGCTCATTTCGCGGACGGTGCCGGAGCCGACGTTGCCGTTGATATACGGCTCGCAGCCCACCTGGCGGCAGAATTCGAGGAATTCATGGGTGCCGAAGGAGTTATCTTCCACCACGCCGCCCCAGTGGGTGTTGATCATCCGCTTGCGGGACTCTTTGGGACCGATGCCATCCTTCCAGTGATACTCGTCGGCAAAGCAGCCGCCCGGCCAGCGGAGAACGGGAACGTGGATATGCCGCAGCGCCTCAACCAGGTCGGTGCGCATTCCATTGACATTGGGAATGGGAGAATTCTCCCCGACGTAGAGGCCATTGTAGATGCAGCGGCCCAGATGCTCGGAAAAATGTCCATAGATGTTCCTGCTGATTCGCGATTTTCTCACCGCAGCGTTCAGATGAATCGTCGCCATTGCAAATCCTCCTTTGTCAGTCCTCGATGGCAGCCTTCTGCTTCATGCAGGCGTCCATCTTCTCGTAAATTTCCTCCGGGAATTTCTTTTTGCGCGCATAGGTGTACAGACCGTTCTGTTCCTGCTCCACGTCGTAGAGCTGGGTGTAGCAGAGGCCGCAGATATTGGGATTCCGAAGCAGGGCGTCCGCGAGTCCGGTGTAGCGGCGGCAGACCTCTTCGACTGTGGCGGGGCGCTCGCCGTAGCCCCAGGCGTTCTCGGTCTGGGTGCTCCACCAGGTGCCGCCGTACTCGCTGACCATATAAGGCTGTCCCGCGTATTTCTGACGGTCCCCATGGTTGTCAAACGGCTCCCCGCCCCTGGCAAACTCCTCAAATGCTTTGGAAAAGATCTCCGGCTCCTGCTCGTACCAGTGGATGTCGTAAATGTCGGTCACGACGTGGAAGTTGCCGCTCGTGTCGATGACCGGACGAATGTGGTCCACCGCCTTGGTGGCGAGGTAGACGGTGCGCAGCACCTCGTCATCCTGCCGCCTGCCGGTCGCGCCGTCGTCCCAGGTCTCATTGAAGGGGCACCAGCCGATGAGGGCGGGGTGGTTGTAGTCCCGTTCAACGACCTCCAGCCACTCGGGGAGCATCGCCTCGAGGCCGGCGGCGGAGCCGATATCCAATCCCCAGTTGGGGTACTCGCCCCAGACAAGGTAGCCCATTTTATCCGCCCAGTAGAGAAAACGCTCCTCGAAGACCTTCTCGTGCAGCCGGGCGCCGTTAAAGCCCATCGCCTGGGAAAGGCGGATGTCCTCTTTGAGCGCCTCGTCGCTCGGGGCGGTGTAGATGCCGTCGGGGTAGAAGCCCTGGTCGAGGACCAGCCGCTGGAAAACAGAACGGCCGTTCAGGTAGAACTTTTTATCCCGCCACTCGATGGAACGGAAGCCGGTGTAGCTCTGGACAGTGTCCCGGCCGCCCTCCGTCTCGAGGGTGAAGGCAAGGTCGTAGAGGTTGGGGGCGCCGATGTCCCAGACCTTCACGTCCTCAACTTTGAGCTGCCCGCGGACCGACGCGCCGCGGACCCTGAGAGCGGTCTCCCCGGCGGGGGCGCCCTCGAAGGAGGCGGCAAGCTGCAGCGTACCGGAGGCGGCCTCATTCAGCCGGACCTCGAAGGTCAGCAGGCCGTTGTCCGGGTCAGTCTCCATCTTCAGGCCGGAGATGTAGGTTTTGGGGACAAACTCCAGCCAGACGCTCTGCCAGATGCCGGTAGTGCGGGTGTAGTGGCAGCCCTGGGAGGCGTACTGCGGGCACTGCTTTCCGGTGGGCTGAAGGCCGGAGCGGACGTCATCCACCGCATAGAGGACGACGGTGTTTTCCCCGGCGGCAACGGCCCCGGTGATATCAAAGGTGAAGGAGGAATAGCCGCCCCGGTGGGAGCCAACGGGCTTTTCATTGACCCAGACCTCGCAACGGTAATCGACCGCCCCAAAGTGGAGCAGCACACGGCCGGCGCACTCGTCCGCAGACAGGGTAAAGCACTTCCGGTACCAGACGGCGGGGATAAAGTCGGTGAAGCCGATGCCGGAAAGGCTGCTTTCCGGACAGAAGGGGACAGTAATTTTGTGGGAATACGCGCCGTTTTTCCAGAATTCCTGCTCGCGCCTGCTCACACTCATGTCAAAGGCGAAATCCCATTCGCCGTTCAGGGAGCGCCAGCCCGCGCGGGCCATCTGGGGGCGCGGATACTCGGGACGTGGAAGCATTTTGTCATTCTCCTCTCGCTGCTAAAGACGGTTTTCATAAAAATCCGGGCGGAATGCCGGCATTTCCGGTCCACCTGTCAGTTTTATTATACACCCCGCACCGCAGGATGCAATGGGGAATGCTCTGAAAAAATTGACGAATCCTATGATTTTTGGTATACTGGTTTCAGAAGGAGGAATCGACATGCTCACCCTGCACCAAATCGGCTGCGGCTACCGCCATCCGGCCGGATTCGAAATTTTCCGGCCGGAAGGGTCGGGAAACTGGCTTTTTCTCATCCTCAAATCGCAAACCCGCCTCTTCCTTTCCGGCCGGGAATTTGTAACGGAGCCGGGCGCCGTCATCCTCTACCCGCCAGGTCTCACCCAGCACTACCGCGCCCTCTCCGACCGCTGGGAGAACGACTTTCTCCATTTTTCCGGGGAAGAAGCCGCCTTTCTCGCCGGAACGCTGCGGCTGCCGCTCGGGCAGGTGCGGTATCCGGCCGACCTGAGCGAGATGATGCGGCTGTTGCGGGAGGTGGAAGAAGCCTCCGTCCGCACACCGGAGCTGGCTGACCTGGTGGCCGACGCCTCCATCCGCAGTCTCTTTCTCCGCCTGCACCGAATGGAATCCCTCCCTGCCGGGCGCAACGCCGAACCGCTCCGGCAGCTGCGCCTCACCCTCTACCGCACCCTCGCGGAACCGTGGAGCGTCGAGCGGATGGCGGCGCAGGTCCATCTCAGCCCCTCCCATTTTTACGCCGAGTACCGCCGCCTCTTCGGCGTCAGTCCGGCCGCCGACCTGATCGGGATGCGGATCTCGCTGGCAAAGTACTATCTCGAAAACACCGCCCTGCCCCTCGCCTCCATTGCGCCGCTCGCGGGCTTTTCCAACGAGTATCACTTCATCCGCCAGTTCAAGCAGCACACCGGCCAGACGCCCGCCCGCTACCGTCGCGGAAAATGAATTAGCACTCTAAATTTGTGAGTGCTAAAGTTTTCATTTTGTCTGATTTTATTTCATTTTTTCTTCACACATGAGGGGTATACTGATAATTGTCAAAAGGGAAAGGAACCCTGAGACAGAACAGCGCATGGCACCTGCACTTCAATGCACTGTCAACTCTCCTGCAAGTGCAGAGATTGGAGTTTTGATTATGTTTGGACTGATTCCCTTTACCCGCGAAGAAAACAGCCTGTGGAATGACTGGAACAATATGGAAAAGAGCTTCTGGAATGCGTTCGGCGGCAATTTCCGCTGCGACATTCAGGATGAAGGCAGCGCCTACAAGCTCGAAGCGGAGCTGCCCGGCTTCCAGAAAGAAGACATCTCCATCGACGTTCACGACAACTGCCTGACCATCAACGCCCGCCACAATTCCGAAAGTGAGAAGAAAGACGACAAGGACCGCTACATCCGCCGCGAGCGCAACTTCGGCTCCTACAGCCGCAGCTTCGATGTCACCGGCATTGAGTGCGACAAGATTGCCGCCAGCTACCGCGACGGCATTCTGACGCTGACCCTGCCGAAAGCTTCCGAACTTCCGCCTGAAAAGCGCCGCATCCAGATCGAAGGCTGATATGTTCCAAGAGAAATCCCCGGCCGGAAATTTCCGGCCGGGGATTTCCGGCTTTTCAGCGCAAAACTCAGCCGAGCCGCCGGTAGACCTTCCGGCGCAGCTCGTCGATGATTTTGGGGGAGCGCCCTTTGTAGTGGTTGAGGGTAACCTCATCGCCGTAATGCCAATAGCGCGGCGGGGTGTCCACAAACGGCGGCTTTTCCTTCCACCAGGCGTCGCTGCTCTCATAGCCGAAGCACTCGTTGACAATCTGCTCGAGGTCCTTGCGCTGGTAGTCGAACGCCTCTGCGTCCAGTCCGTCGGCGGTCATCATGAGGTCGGCAAGCTGCATCTGGTTGCGCAGCACCTTCATCCGCAGCGAGGGCAGCACGTGTCCCGCGCCGAACTCAAATCCGGGGTAAAACAGACTCTGCCCCGCGTTGACAAAGGGGGTCTTTTTGTAATCGTCCCCCCAGCCGACCGCATTCCAGAAGGAGCAGAAACCGGTCGCGCCGGTCATGAAGCAGATCATGGGCTGGGTGAGGAAGGCGTTTAAAGGCAGATCAATGGTCATGCCTTCGCCGTACCAGCCGTAAATCCACTGGATCGCGCCGCGGTTTTTGAGCGCCTGCACCCGCTCCGGGAACCAGGCGTACATGGTCATCGCTGCAACCCACATGTCAAAGACGTCGAGATATTTGACAGTGTGGTCGCCGTAATGATTGCTCGAATCGGCCCGGAAGACAAATTTGGCGGTGGAGTGCGGCGTGATGTCCTTCATGACATCCCACATGTAGTCGAGGATCTCCTCATCGTGCTCGTACCAGATCTCATCCTGGGTGCTCGGGAAGAAACGGTACTCCTTTTTGTGGTTGAACATGATCTCCATGAAGGTGTTAGTCCAGCCTTTTTCCTCAAAATGCCTGGTAAATTCCCAAAGGATGCGGCGGTACTCGGTTTTGAAGCCCTTTCTCCCCCAGTTGGCGACATTGGCCGGCCAGCCGAGGTTGAAGGGAGTGAACATGAACTCGATGGGCATTTCCCCGCGGCGGGAACCCTTGAAGGCGCTGCCGTCGAGGTAGGGGCCGAAATGCCGGTCGAAGAGGCTCCAGTCCTTAACGCGGATTGTTTTTCCGCTTCCTTCCAGCTCGGGCGCGAAGGATTCCACCGGCTTGCCGGAATGGAGGTAGTTCAGGTTCTGAAAGAGGCAGCGGTGCTCGCGGGCGAGGGTGATAAAGCCCTTTTCCACCTCGAAATAGCTGCCGTCGCGATAGCGGTCCGGATTATTGGCGAGCGCCGGATAGCTGGGGGAGATGTTGTCGGCGTAGTTGTTCAGGTCGGCGACGATGCGGCTCTCATAGGGCACCATGCAGCGGTACACCTTGAGGCTGACGGTAAACTCCCTGCGCGCGCCGTTGGCGGAGACAGTCAGCTTTCCCTCGTAGCGCCCCTTCTGCGCCGATTCCGGCACAAAGAGGTCGACCCAGAGGGCGCCGGCCTTCTGCCCGGCGTGATATTCCCGCTCGAGCGGAACCCGGAAATCCAGGCTGCACCTGCCGTAGGGCAGCAGCATATCCGGCACAAACGCGCCCTCCACCCGGTGGAACCATTCAATGAAAAGCTCATAATCGGGGGCGATCTCGCCGTTTTTCCCGGTCAGGGGGGTAAACTCCACCGAGAAATCCCGCAGTTCCTCCTCCCCTTCCCGCTCAGCGACAATCTGGAAGGAGACCATCTGATTGCGCGCGCTCACCAGCGCAATGCCGCTGTCCAGCTTTTCGAAATCCCCGCGGAATTCCTGTTCGGCGAAATCGCCCGTTTCTCCGTCAATCCGGCAGTAATCCGGGATCAGATACAGCTTCATTCGTCATCCTCCTCCACTCTCGGCTCCACAAACATGTCGCGGCAGCTCACGTCCACCTTTTCGGTCTTCCCCACAAGCAGCTCCAGCGCTCCGACGAGGTCCCCGTCGCTGTTGCGGACCGCGGTGTAGTAGGAATACACGCCGCCGCCCCGCTCGATGCGGGCGGGACCCCTGCCCGCCAGAACGGCGCGCAGCTCCGGGTTCAGGTACTGCCGCTTGCAGCCCTCACAGGGCAGCGAGCTGCCGGCCACCAGTGCGGCGCCGACCTGCGGATTGGTCGGATACGCCTGCCAGAGAATGGCGGAAATATCCAGTTCCTCCGAGATCTGCTCAATGGCGAGCAGCGTCCGTTTGAGGCGGTAAAAGCGGTCAAAATCATAGTCGGTGTGGCCCTTTCGGTCGATCATGACATACTCGAGATCTTCTCCGTCCAAAAATTGCAGGCCGATCCGGGCGATCGTTTCGATGGTCAGAGATTCCATCCCCACATCCCTCCTGTTTAAAAAATAGGCCCCGTTTCCGGGGCCGGAATATTGCAGCTGCGGTATCTTTCTGTCTGAAGGAATAGACGGTGCTTACTCCGCCTGGAGCTCCGCCCATACCTCGTTGCCGCGTTCGATGAGTTCGGCGCCGCCGGCGGCCATCCACTCCTCGAGCATGGCGTCCCAGTTGGCGTCAAAGTTTTCAGCCGGCTCGACGATGGCCTTGGTGCGGCCCTGAATCTCGATGTCGATGAGTTTCTGGTCCGCCATAACGGTCTGGTCGATGCTCGCCTGGAAGGGGAAGACCTGCGCGTACTGCGCGTTGCGGACCTTCAGGTCGTCAAAGGCGGTGCCCAGGTTATCCGGGATGTTCCAGAGTTCCTGCTTGGGATACGCCACGTCAAAGTCGTAGTTGTTTTCCTTCATCGGGATGTAGCCGCCCGAATAGTTGGGGCCGCCCCACGACAGCGGGTAGGAGTAGCCATAGTCGGCGGTGTTCCAGTCCTTCTCCATCTCTTCTTTGTTGACGTTGAAGACCTTGATGTCGCCTTCCATGGTGGTATCGGTGTAGTGAACGCCCTCTATGCCGTATGCGGTCAGGGCACGGCCTTCCTCAGTGAGCGACCACTCGAGGAAATCCAGCACCTTTTCGGGGTTCGAGCAGGTCTTGGGGATGATGTGGAAGCCCCAGCTGCCGCCGCTGTGCGGGAGGGTGCCCTGGCTGCCGTCCGCCTTGTTGAGAGGAGGCATGTAGGTGAGGTCGGCTTCCATGCCGGCGTCCTCATACCGCCGCAGCAGGCCGGTGACGCCGGTGACGTCCATCATGCCGATGCGCTGCTGAACCATGAGGTCCTCCATCTTTCCTTCGGCGTCCTTTTCGTTGACAAAACTCTTGTTGAAGAGGCCCTCGTCGTAGCACTTCTTGATAAAGCGGAAGGTCTCCCGCGCCTCATCGGACGCGACGAACTGGGTGACGGTGCCGTCCGCCAGCTCGACCCAGTCACCGCCCCAGCAGCCGCAGTTGATGAAGGACCGGGCAATGAAACCGAACGCGTTGGAGCCGTAGGGTTCGGCGACAAAGAATCCGTAGGTGTCGTCCTCTCCGTTGCCGTCCGGGTCCTCATAGGTAAACGCCTTGATGACCTCGTAGTACTCATCGAGATTGGTCGGAACATCCAGGCCGACCGCGTCGAGCCAGTCCTGCTTGATGATGTAGCCGCGGTTGCCGGCCTCGAGAGGCAGGGGTTTGAAGTAGGATTTGCCGTCGATCTTCAGGTACTTGTAGAGGTCCGCGTCGAGGATCGATTTGATATTCGGGTGATTTTCGGTCAGATAGTCCTCATAGGCGAGGAGAACGCCGTCCTCCACCCACTGGAGTTTCAGCTCGTCGACGCCGCTGAGCATGGTGACGAGGTCCAGCTTTTCACCGGTGGAGACCATCAGGTTGAGCTTCTGCTCCTGCTCCTCCGAGCCGCCGGGCGAAGCGACGAACTCAAATTCGATGTTGAGGGTCTCCTCAATCTGCTTGAGGACACGGTCGGTGTCCGGGTCGATGCCGCGCAGCTCCTGGTACCAGCGGATGGTGACCGGCTCGTCGCCGCTCGCGTTTCCGCCGCCGGACCCTGCGTCATCACAGCCCGCCGCCAGCATGGCGACAGAAGAGGCTGCCAGAACAGCCGCCAGAATTCGCATCAGGTGTTTGGTTGCTTTCATCATCAAAAACCCCTTTCTGAAGATCAGATTGAATCTACGGGCAGACTCTGCCCACTGGCGCCGTTTCCGGGCCAGATTATTCCTTGACAGCGCCCAGGACAATGCCCTGGGTAAAATATTTCTGCACAAACGGATAGATCACGGCGACCGGAATGATACCGATAATGATGACCGCCATCTTGAACTGCTCCTGCGCGCTCGGTCCGGTCTGGACGCCGGCCCGCATGGCCGCCGAGTTGACGATGATGAGGTTGCGCAGGTAAATCTGGAAGGGCATCAGGTCCTGAGAGGAGGAGTACAGCAGCGCGCCGAAGTAATCGTTCCAGTATCCGACGGCGTAAAACAGGGAGATGGCTGCCAGCACCGGCTTGGAGAGGGGCAGTACGATCCGGAAGAGAATCTGCAAATCGTTGTAGCCGTCAATTTTGGCCGCCTCCTCCAGGCTGGAGGGGATGGAGGTGAAGAAGTTCTTCATCAGAATCATGTTGTAGGTGCTGATCGCGCCGGGGATGGTCAGCGCCCAGATGGTGTTGGTCATGTGCAGCTTGGTGATGAGGATGTAGGTCGGAGCCAGGCCGCCGCCGAAAAACATGGTGAAAATGAAGATGCGGAAGAGAATTTTCCGGCCGGGCAGCCCGTCCTTGGAGAGCGCGTATCCGCCGAGAATGGTGAGCATCATACTGATGACCGTACCGGTCACGGTGATGCGCACACTGGCCCAGAGGGCGGTGAGCATTTCCTTGGTCTTCAGCACTGCCCGCGCGTATTCCTGGAGGGTGAAACTCGTGGGGATCAGGTGGAAGGGGTCGCGGATATAGGCCGCGTAGGTCGACGTGGAGATGACGAAGATGTACCACATCGGAATAAAGATCACCAGTCCGACCAGAATGGTAAAGATGATGTTGAACACGTCGAAGGCGTTGAATTTGCTTTTGATTACCATGAAGTTCACCCCCAATCAGTAAATGCTCTCATCGCTGAGCTTTTTGGAGAGCATGTTCGCGAGCAGCAGCAACGCAGTGCAGATCACCGAGTTGAAAAGCCCGATCGCCGAAGCGTAGCTGAACTCGTTTTCTTTGGTGACAGTGCGGTACACGTAGGTGTCGATGATGTCGCCGGTTTCCATGACGAGCGGATTTTGCAGGTTGAAGACCTGGTCAAAACCGGAGCGGAGGACACTGCCCGCCAGCAGGATCATCTGGACGGCAATGACGCTGCGCAGCGCCGGCAGGGTGATGTGCCAAGTGCGCTGGAAGCGGTTGGCGCCGTCGACATAGGCCGCCTCATAAAGGTTGGCATCCACGCTGGACATCGAAGCGAGGTAGATAATCATGCCCCAGCCCGCTTCTTTCCAGATGTTGGTGATAACCAGCAGGGCGCGGAAGCTGCCGGGCGTGATGAGGTTGGGCGGAACCTCGGCGCCGAACAGCTCGGCTACCGCCGCCAGCAGCCCGGTATCGGGGTTGAAAAAGGTGACGATAATCGAGGCGACAATGACCCAGGAGAGAAAGTGCGGCAGATAAAGCAGCGTCTGGGTCACTTTCCGCACCCAGGAAGAGCGCAGCTCGTTAATGAGAATCGAGAGGATGATGGGGATCGGGAACTCGAAAATAACCCGGTAAACCGCAATAATCACGCTGTTGCGGAAAGCCCGCCAGAACAGAGTGTCTGCAAACAGCGTCCGGAAATGCTCCAGGCCGACGAAGGGGCTGCGGAACACGCCGCGCGACATGCTGTAATCCTGGAAAGCGGTCAGCACACCGTACATCGGTCCGTAACAGAAAATGATGTACCAGGCCAGGACCGGCGCCAGCATGAGGTAGAAGTACTTGTATTTTTTGATTGCACGCCAGAGCGCGGCCCGCTTTGCGTTTGATTTCTGCGGCGCGAGCTTCCCGGCTTTTGCGGTTGCCATAAGATCACTCCTTACTGTGGGATTGATTTTAGTGTACCACGTGAAATTCTGTTTGAAAACGTCCATACCTTAACATTTTATCCTGTTTTTTAACAGGATATGTTAGATATATGAAAATCGGCGTACTTTTTATGATTTTTCTGTATGGAATCTATGCCAAATCGGGAAAAATCCCCACAAAAACAGAAAAAAGGCGGGCCGGAAGGCCCGCCGGAACGATGCTGCGGCTATTGCTCCCGCGCGATCAGAACGTCCTCCGGATTCTCCATAACCGGAAAACGCAGCGTGACGCGGGTGCCGGCCCGCAGCCTGCTCTCCAGGGTGATGCCGTAAGGTTCTCCAAAGTAGAGGCGCATCCGCTCGTGGACGTTAAACAGGCCGATGCTCTTGCTCCGCTGATAGTCCGCGAGCTTCTCCCGCACTGAGGCGAGCTTTTCCGCGCTCATGCCGTTTCCGTCGTCCTCGATGGTGACCAGCAGGTCGCCGTCCGCCTTTCCGGCGCGGATGGAGAGCTTTCCCTTGCGGTCAAGCAGCTCCAGTCCATGGTAAATGGCGTTTTCCACAATCGGCTGGAGGGTCAGCTTCAGCAGGTACAGGTGCCGGACATCTTCATCCGCCTCGATGACGATTTCAAACTTATCGGAAAAGCGGATCTTCTGGATCTCCAGATAGGTCTCCACATGGCGCAGCTCCTCCTCCACGGTGACGAGGCGCTCGTTCTTGCTGATGCCGGTGCGGAACAGGTGGATCAGGAGCTTGACCATCCACTCCGCCCGCGGGTCCTGCACGTGAACCATGTACTGCACCGTCTTGAGGGTGTTGTAGAGAAAGTGCGGATTGATCTGGGATTGCAGAAGGTTGAGTTCAAACTGCTTGGCCGCAAGCTGGGAACTGCGGTACTGCCGCTCTGATTCGAGCTGCTGCTCCACCAGCCGGTCAAGTGTGTCCAGCATCTCGTTGAAACTCTGCCCCAGCTCCTCGATTTCATCCCCCGTGGAGCCTCGGGCGGGGAAGAAGCGTTCGGACGCGCCGCCGCTGCCGATCCGTTTGACAAACTGGACCAGCGCCTCCAGATTGCGGCTGAGCGCCGCCGAGGAGAGGTAGGAGGCGAGGAAGCAGAGCAGTCCCAGCAGCAGAATAATCGCCCCGCAGATCAACAGAATGGAGGTCCGCTCCTTCAGGTACTCCTGCCGCGGAATTTCAGCGGCGGCGATCCAGCCGCTGTCCTCAAACTGTTCGGTGAAGAGGACGCTGTCCCGGCGGGATACCCGCCCGCCCACGCGCTCCGGAAGCACCCCATCCCAGGCGGTGTCCGGCTCGCCGAGCAGCAGATTCCCATCGCCGTCGAACAGGAAAAGGCTGGAATCCCCCTGCCGCTCAAAATCCGTGGCCAGCCCCTCCAGCTCGGCGGCGTCAAAATCGAGAAAGAGGTAGCCGAGCTTCTGACCGGCGCCGCTTCCGGGGGGCATGGAAAAGACCGTCAGCGCGAGGGTGATGCGGCTGCGGTTGAATTCGCTCGGTTCGATTCCGCCCCAGCAGGTCTGGTAGGCGTTGCGGCTCATCTGCGCAAAGAGGCCGTCGTAAAAATCACCGTCGATAAAGTGGCGGCTGTAAAAAGAGGAGTAAAGCAGCTCCCGCTCCGGGCTGAACAGCGCAATGTTCATGATCTCCTGCACCTGCGTCTGCTTCTGGAGAAGAAAGCGGCTCACCGCGCTCTCCTGGGAGGGCTGCTGTCCGGTTCCCGCCAGGTATTCCTGCACCTCGTCGTTGTAGGCAAGCTCCACCGCCGTCCGCTGATACTGTTCAAGGGTCAGCCGGATCTGGTCAAACAGAAAGTTGGCCTGATGCTCGGAAAAATAGCCGATCTTCTCGTCCACCGTCCGCTGGGTCGCCCCGTAAAAACAGACCGACGAGGTGACGACCGGGAGTAAGACCAGAACCGTGTAGAAGAGGAGCAGCCGCTTGCGGAAGTGCATCCGCCGCTTTCCCCGCACATGATAACCGCTGTGTCCGCCGGCTTCCCGCCGGGCGGAGAGGCGCTTGAGGGAGAGGTTCATCTCCCGGAGCGGAAACAGCAGCCGCCGGCTGAAATACCAGGCGCAGAGGACCGTAAGGAGCAGATAGGCAGCCCCTACCGGAACAAACAGCCGGGTATTGTCAAAAAAGCTCGCGCGGATGCTTTCCCCAAAGGAGGGCGCCGCCAGCTTCCAGCCCCCGAATTCAAGGTCATAGACGTTCCAGTCCGCTTCCGGCACGCTGCTCTCGCCGCCGAACAGGTAAAAACTGCTCCCCAGCTGATCCACCAGGAAGACCTCCTCCCCCGCAAAGCGCAGCTGGGTTGCAAACTGCTCACTCAGGACCACCGCGATGCAGCCCACCGGTCCCTTCTCCCCCTGCCGGAAAATCGGCGTCAGGACGGCGACGCTGTTTTTACGCCCTCCCTCCAGATTCAGCAGGTAAAACTGACTGGTTCCGCCGGAGCGCATGAGCGGGGCAGTCTGCCGGTAAAAATCCTCCACCTGCGTTTTATAGAAAGCGCCTCCGCTCTCGTGAACGATAAAGTAGTTCTCCCCATAGAGGAGCAGGACGTTTTCCGCCTGCTCGTAGTTGAGGATCAGGCTGCGCAGATACCGATCATACTCGTTCTGAGCGCTCACAAGCTGGTAATCCTGTTCCTCGTCGGGTCCGGCCGAAAGCAGCACCTCCAGATTGGGGTCAGTCGCCGCCATATTGACGATTTCGGCGATTTCCCCGAGATAGCGGTTGGTGCGCTCCGCCGCAGTCCGCATAAACATGCGGTCCAGCTCATCCGACCGGTCCTCGATCAGCTTGAGGCAGACCGCGTAGTACAGGACAAAGGAGAGAATCAGCGAGATGAGGACGAGCAGGACGGCCGTCCCAAAGATCCGCCCCTGAAGGCGGCCGCGGTCCAGCTGTTTTTCCGACATTTTCCATCCCCCTCACCGCTTCTCCCGCCATTCCAGCGGAGTCATCCCGGTCATTTCCTTGAAGAGCTCGCTGAAATACCGGGGCTTTTTGTAACCGACCCGCTCCGAGATCTCGTACACCCGCAGGTCCAGATCGGCGAGCAGCTCCTTCGCCGCTTCAATCCGCAGACGGGTCAGCGCTTCCTTGAAGGTCTGCCCCGTCTCCTGACGGAACAGCCGGGAGAGGTGGACCGGGTGCACCGCGACAAAAGCGGCGGCCTTTTCCAGGCTGACCTCCTCCGCGTAATGCTCCCGCAGGTAATCCAGTGCCTTGGCAACGATTTTTTTCGGCTGGCGTAGCGCGAACGGCACCCCATCCCCCGCAAATTCCTGGCTGGCGAGCCGCAGCTGCTCAAACAGCCCGTCCATCGTCTCTGCCCGGGCGACCGCCTGGACGAACTCCCCGCCCTTCTCGATCAGGCCGCCTCCGGAATCGCCGCGGCGTCCGGCGGCGTCCGCGAGCTGCAAAATCCACTTCATGCCGAAAAGCTCGACCTGTCTTTGGGAGACGCGCGACTCTCCGGCACCCCAGGCCTCCCGCAGAATATCCAGCGTGCGGAACAGCTCTCCGGTTTTGCGCTCCCGGCAGAAGACAGCGGCCTCTGCGAGTGCCACCTCCGCTTCAGCGGGAGGAGCGTCCCCGGCGTCCGGCTGCCGCTCTCCGCCGCGAAAGAGCCGGCCGTTTCCGGCAAAGAAGCGCCGCTCCATCCCGGACGCGGCGTCCTCATAGGATTCCCGGACCCCCGCAGGACCGGTTGCCGGGCGCCCGAGCGAGGCGGTAATGGTGACGGGCAGACTGCTTTCAAAGGCGCGCAGCTCGCCGCCCAGCGTCTGGTGGAAGGCTGCCAGCCGCTCCTCCCAGTCCGGATCAAAATCCGTCCAAAGCGCGGCGAGTTCCTCACCCGTCCGCATGAGGTAGCCGCTGCCC
>CALXIG010000161.1 GCA_944388305.1 uncultured Clostridia bacterium | reverse complement strand
CCATATAATTTTTCCACTCTTCCTGAGTCATTGCATATTGAACTTTTCCTTCATCATCCACATACATGCTGGGCGAAAAGGTTGTGTAAGCACCAAAAGCGGAGGCGAAACCGGGGTTCATCCTGCTTGATACGAAAGCAAACTGCGCGCCATATTGTTCATAGAACGTCCGGATCACATTGTCCCAATCCTCAATGGTCTCCGGCATGGAAAGCCCCTGTTCGTCCAGCCAGTCCTGACGGACGACGGGACCAATATAGGTCGCGCCCCAAGGAGACTCCCGCAGGCTTTGATATCCCCAGTATTGACCCGCATCAGTCTTAGCTGACAGGTCGAAATGCTCATTATTTTGCAGAACTTCCCAGTATGCGGGAGAATATACCGGCATTTCCGCACTGAGGTCACGCAGGATACCGTCGTCCATATACTGCTGTGCATTGTTATATAGAGTAAAAACAATAATATCCGGCAGGTCATCCCCTGCAAGCATCAAATTAAATGCTTGTGTTTTATCTGTTCCGGCCGATGGGAACTGCCAATCGACCTTAACGCCGGTAGCTTCCTCGAGCCCCATATGGAAGGGGGATTCCGTGTATGAGGTGTATGACGCGTGCAATGTTGCCACCTGTGGATTCCACATAGTGATCGTCTCATCCGTCTCAATCGGATACCCGGTAAATTCGTCGTCCGCCCCGGCTGTGCCGCCCGCGGACGAGGAAGACGCGGAACTTGCGGAACCTGTGGACGCAGTGGAGGAGCCTTCCTCACCGCAGCCCGTCAGGGAAGCCGCGGCCGCAGCCGCGAGAAGCATCGCCAATATCCGTTTTGTTTTCATCAGTATTCCCTCCTGTTTTGATTTTTCTCATCTTTTGCCGGTTTGTGAACATCCTGTGTCCGTCCGGCAACTTCAGTATAGCAAAACAGCCGCGCAAAATACAGGGTCTGTTTCTCAAAAAGGCTTCCCAAAATGCAAAAACAAGCTGCTATTTTCTAAAATATCCTTCCCATTTCTCAAAAATGCAGCAACATGAATTGAAAAAACTGGATGTTTTTGATATAATGAGGGTGCAAAATGCAAAAGTGAGGAGGTGCGGTATGAAACGTCTGAGCACAAACCGGAGTTATTTCCGGAAATTTCTGTACTCCTATCTGCTGACTCTGCTGGTACCTTTCCTGACCATCCTCGTCACCTACACCGCGGCGGACATCACCGTCCGCAACGAGATTCTGCTGTCGAGCGAAAACAGCCTCTACCAGTTCTTCGGCAACGTCGACACCCGCCTTTCCGAGATGGTGAGCACCTGCTTCAAGGTGCTGCAAAACAACACCGTCAAACGCCGCGCCTACGACATTCAGACCGGCACGCCGGAAAACGGGTATGAAACCTACGAGATCAAGCAGTATCTGAGCGGCCTGCCGCGGGACACCTTTTCAGACGTGTTTGTCTACTACTACGGTTCGGACCAGGTCATCTCGGCGGACTACTCCACCCTCGCGGGGGAGTACTATTCGGCGACCTACTACGCATCGCTCGGGGAATCCGGCGCGGAGGACTTCCGGAAGCTGCTGACCGTCCCGCGGGGCAACATCCCGCACCTGATTTCGCTGGGCGGCCCAATCACCCGCCCGAGTCTCGCGGCGGTCATGGGGCAGAATACCGGCTACGCCCTGGGCGCCCCGGAGATGAGCGTCTGCGCCGTTTTACAGCCCGCGCTGCTGGAGCAGATGCTCCAATCCGCCAACTTTCACCGCGAGGGGATCATCCTCGTTTACGGTGAAGACGGTGCGCCGCTGGCCGCGTCGGCGGAGTTTTCCGGCGAGCTGGACCTTTCCCGCTACGAGAGCGGCGGTCTGAAGGAGGACGTCATCGGCGGCAGGAAGTACGTCGTGCAGGTTCACGCCTCGGAAATTCTCGGCTGCACCTATGTCTCGCTGACCCCCTCCTCCGCCTTCTGGGAGCGGCTCAACATACTGCGGATCGTCGCGCTGGTCAGTATGCTGCTCTGCATGGGCGTGTCCGCTTTTGTCACCATATATCTGACCCGGCGCAATTACTCCCCCATCACCTCGCTCTTAAGCACCATCCGCACCAAGACCAACCGCTCCTATGACCGCAGCGAGCAAAACGAGCTGGAATTCGTGCGCACCGTCTTACAGCAGTCGCTGGAGGAAAACGGCCTCCTCGCCAGCCGCATTGAAAACGAGAGCCACGCCTTACAGGAGGATTTCCTGCTGCGCGCCCTGCAGGGAAGCTGCAAGCGGAACGGCCCGGAGGAGGAGCTGTTTGCCTCCTATCAGATCCGGCTGCTTTCCGACAAATTCTGCGTCATTCTTCTCCGCGTGGAGGAATACGATCAGGAGGCGGTCGGAGGCGGTGACGCCGACGCCAGCGAGCGGATCCTCTCCTTTATCCTCTCCAATGTCTTCCCGGAAATGAGCGCCGCCTGCCATCAGGGCTTTCTGCTGGAGCTGGGATCCCAGCGGTATGTCGGCATCCTGAATTTCCGCGCGGGCTGCGGCGAGGAACTTCTGGAGGACGCGCGGGCGCTCTGCGGCAGATTCGCGTCCTTTCTGCACGGCCAGTTCGGAATTCTCTGCACCTTTGCGCTCAGCGACATCCAGAGCGGCCTCTCCGGGCTGCACACCGCCTACGGCCAGGCATCGCAGGCGATGAACTACCGCTTCGCCTACGGCCGCGGCCGCCGCATCCTTTACCGCGACATCAAGGGGCGGCCTTTTCACTACAACAGCGCCGCCGATTCCAAAGCGGCACAGATTCTCCAGGGTTACCTCCAGCTGGATGCCGCCGGAGACCCGGACCGAACCGCTGCGGAGGCAGCCGCAGCCCTCGACGCCTCCCCCGACTCCTCCTACGAAACGCTCCAGAGCTACCGTTACGGCATTGCCAACACCCTGAGCCGCCTCGCGCGCCAGACCGGTTCGCTGCCGCCCGACGAGGAGGGCAGGCTGCTGCGCAGCCTGCTGGAGGCCGAAACGCTCGCCGACTACCAGCAGCGCCTGGCATCCGCACTGGAAAGCCTCCGCTGCTGCCGCACCGCAAGCAGGGAAACCCACACCGTCTGCGACCGGGCCGCCGACTATATCCGCAGCCACTACGACGACCCCAGCCTGAACAACAACGCCCTAGGCAACGCGCTCGGCATCTCCCCCTCCTATCTCTCCAAGCTGTTCAAACTGCAATTCGGCGTCGCGCCGCTCGACTACCTTTCCCAGCTCCGCATCGGGCAGGCCAAACTCCTCCTGCAACAGTCCGATTTGACAATGGAGGAAATCGCCGCAAAAACCGGATTTCTCACCGGCACCGCCCTCATCAAGGCGTTCCGCCGGCTGGAAGGGATTACGCCGGGCACCTACCGGAAACTGATGCAGGAAGCGGCCATGGAAAAATGACAGGCCGCCGAAAACCGCAAAAAATTTTATTTTTGCTCTTTTTTTCTGTTTTTGCGCAGATTTTTCCCGCCTTTCTCTGAATAAATCTTTACAGATTCTTACAGTTTGGTAAAGAGCCTTGCGGCTCGTCTGCAAATGTGTTATGATTAGGAGAAAGGAGTGTGATCTTTTTGCAGAAATGGCAACGCTTTTTGGCTGCGGCAGCGGCGGCATCCATCCTGAACCTCGCCCTTGCCCTTCCGGCCGGCGCCAGGGACGGTTATCTCGACCGCGCCGTTGACGATAATATCCAGCAGCTCGTCATGCTGGCGGAAAAGAATCCCTATCTCTACTGCTCGATGATTACGCCCGACCCCGAGGAGCGCGCCTATCTGCGGCGGGCAGCCGGCATCATCACAGAAGGCTGCGTCACCGACGAGGAAAAAACCGACGCCATCTACCGGTGGATTACCAACAATCTCTATTATGACGCGGACGGCGCCGCCTCCGGCGCATTGCCTGCCGGCGATCCATATACCGTCTATATCACCGGCGTCGCGGTCTGCGAAGGCTTTGCGACCCTCTTCGCCGAGCTGATGAACGCCGCCGGCGTCTCCTGCGTCGCCTTTCACGGCTCCAGCAACGGCGACCCGCTCGGCATCTTTCTGGACTCGGTGAGCAGTTGGGACCAGCAATCCTACGACGAGGTTGACCACGCCTGGAACGCCGCCTATGTCGATGGACAGTGGCGGTACTACGACCCCACCTGGGACTGCGGAAATCAGATCCTTGACGGCAAAAAAGTCGCCGGAAACGCCACCCGCCGCTACTACGCCATCGAACCGGAAAAACTCGGCGCAAACCACCGCACCGCCTACCGCATCAACGACGAGGGCGGCTTCCGTCAGGTGGGCGACGAGTGGCTGTTCTGCGACGGAAACGGCATCCCCTACTCCGGCGTGTGGTACGACGGCTACCGCTCCGACCTCTATTACATGGAGAACGGCAAGCCCCTGACCGGCCGGACCGTCGTCGACTATCAGCTCATCGACTTTGACGGCGACGGCCGTTACATCCGCACCCTCTACGAATACACCGGCTGGCAGCTCTACCGCGGCAGCTGGTACTACATCCGCAACGGAATCACCTGCTATGGCTGGGGATATCTCGGCGGAACATGGTACTACCTCGACCCCGAGACCAGCATCATGCAAACCGGCTGGGAGTATATCGATGGCGCCTGGTACTACTTTGATTCGTCGGGCGCAATGCAGACCGGCTGGGAGTATGTCGGCGGCGTCTGGTACTACCTCAATCCTTCCGGCGAAATGGCGACCGGGTGGAAGCTGCTGGACGGCAAATGGTACTACCTGAGCGGCTCCGGCGCCATGCTGACCGGCTGGCAGCAGATCGGCGGCAAGTGGTACTACTTTTACAGCGACGGCGCGATGGCGGCGAACACCGTCGTCGACGGCTACTACCTCAACAGTCAGGGGACGTATTGATAACAAAACGCCCGGAAAGGTTCATCAACAGCAAAACCTCCGTATGGATATCTTCCATACGGAGGTTTTTGATTCGGTTTTCAATTGTGGCATCACGCACTCCGGTTGCCGGGCTATTCGCCTTCATAATAATCCACATCGGAATCCAGCCGGTATACCCGGTTGACCCCCTTGCCCCATACGCCGATTTTCCCGGAGTCCGGGTATACTGCCGCATCCAGGTCGTGGATCACGTCAAAATCGATGTAGACAAGCTTCTCGGTCGGGGACAGGTTGGTCAGCCGGTGCGCCCCATCGCTGCTCGCGGGGAAAAACAGCAGATCCCCGGCGGACACCCGCTCTTCCCCGTCCGGCGTCCGCAGCAGCCCCTCGCCGCTGATAATATAGAAGGTCTCCTCATTCTTCAAATGGAAGTGGTACGGATAGGCTGATTTCAACGGCGGGATTTCATAAACGCAGACCATTGTCCGGCCGGCATACCCTCTCGGGACAAAATCCTTTTTCTCATATTCGTAGCCGTCGTGTTCCGATTTGCGCTTCCCGGCCAGCTCATGGATGTTGAGATGCCTGATCTTGCTCATCATGTTTCCTCCCGTCTTGCGTGCGGATTTTTTCCTCCGGCACAAATTCCCGCCCGTACATCACCCGCGCGCGGTTCTCGAGGAGCAGCTCCTCGCAAAGCAGCGCGCCGGTCTTTGCGTCGATGGTCCGGCGGACAATCTTGTTGTGGCGGTAAAGGGCGCCATCCGCCCCTTCCTCGAACCATGCCTCCTCCTCGCGGATGTGCCAGCGCCGGTCCAGGCGGCGGGTCGTGCGCAGCTCGCCGTTCAGGTTGGTTTCATCCAACCAGACCACGAACTGAAACGGCTGGCCGGTGGGATTATAAAGCCGGTAATCCCGGTAATTGTAGAGAATGGAGGTCCCGCAGCCGAAGGGCAGCTTCCGCCCGTAGTCGGGAAAGAGGTCGACGCCGTTGTGGTGATGGTGCTCGACAATTTCCAGCGGCGAGTGGAGCGCCATCCAGTGCAGGAGGTTGGTGAACTGGCACATTCCCCCGCCGACGCCCCGGTCCGGCACGCCGCCTTTGATGACCAGACCCTCCCGGTAGCCCTTTTTCGCGGTGCAGTCCCCCACCAGCTTCCAGAAGGAGAAGGTCTCCCCCGGCTTAATCAGGATGCCGTTCACATGCGGGACAGCCAGGCGGAGGTTTTCCGCCTTGTTTTCCTGCAAAACTGCGTCAACTTCCCCAAGCTTCCGCCGGATGAGGGAATTGTGGCGATACACCACAACCGGCAGGAGCGTGTCCGCGTACTCCCGCGCAAAATGCACCCCCGAAAAGAGGTCGCGGCAATCCCGCAGCAGAATCTCCTTGCGGGTGGAGATGCGGTAAGCCCAGGGACCAAGCTCGCAGAACAGACGGCGTGACATCAAAAATCCCCCATTTCACAATGCGCGGCGGCAGTATCAGGCAAGGGAGAGGTAATCCCGCTCCGAAAAGAGTCCCCATTCCTCGTAGTTGGGGGTAGACAGCCCCGCTTCCCGCAAATGCCGGTCGTCAAACAGGCACCGCAGCCGGGCGGGCTGTCCGGGCTGCCATTCCAGCTCGGTAACCGCCGTATTTTCCGGCCAGTTCAGATAGTCGACATCTCCGCGGGGGCGCTTGAGCAGGAAATTGACCAGCGCCCGCAGCGTGATCCCGTGGGAAACCGCGAGGACTGCCGCGTTCTCCGGCAGAGCGGCCAGTTCTCCGCTGAATTCCGCACAGCGTCCCAGCAAATCTTCGTAGGACTCGCCGCCCGGGGCGCAAAGAGCGGAAAGCCGGCGGTCCGCCTCCAGGCCGGGGTAGCGTTCCGCGCGCTCCTCCCAGGTCAACCCCTCCATCCGGCCGAGATCCATCTCCCGCAGGCAGTCCAGCGCCTCAATGGGGGGCCTCTCCGGCCAGGCGGAGAGGATCGCTTCCGCTGTGCGGCGGGCCCGCAGCAGGCTGCTGCAATACACCGCGCCGAAGCTCTCCCCTTCCAGCCGGGAAAACAGCGCCGCGCCGGCTGCCTTCGCCTGAGCAGTCCCCTTCTCTGTCAGGTCGAGGTCGGTCGAGGACATCATCCGGCCCTGTGTGTTGCTGTAACTCTCCGCATAGCGGACAAGAAACAGGCGCATGGCAGATCCTCCTTCCGCAGTTTTCAGTTTTTAAGGCTCTGAAGCGGCGCAGGGATCCGCCCGCCGCGGTGAATGAAGGCCGCGGGGCTGACCTGGTTGACCGCCATAACCGGACCGCTGCCCAGAAGCCCGCCGAATTCGAGGGTCTCCCCGACAGACCTGCCGATGGCGGGGATCACGCGGACAGCGGTCGTCTTGGAGTTGACCATGCCGATTGCCGCCTCGTCGGCGATGATGGCCGAGATGACCTCGGCGGACGTCTCGCCGGGGATGACGATCATGTCGAGGCCGACCGAGCAGACGGCGGTCATCGCCTCGAGCTTCTCCAGCTTCAAAACACCCTTTTCCGCCGCCGCGATCATGCCCGCGTCCTCGGAGACCGGGATAAAGGCGCCGGAGAGTCCCCCAACATGGGAGGACGCCATAACGCCGCCCTTCTTGACCGCATCGTTTAAGAGGGCGAGAGCCGCCGTCGTTCCCGCGCAGCCGCAGGTTTCGAGGCCCATCTCCTCCAGAATGTGGGCGACAGAGTCGCCGACCGCGGGGGTCGGGGCGAGGGAGAGGTCCACGATGCCGAAAGGCACGCCGAGCCGTTTGGACGCTTCGGTGCCGACAAGCTGCCCCATCCGGGTGATCTTGAAGGCGGTCTTCTTGATAAGGTCGGCCACCTCGGTCAGATTGGCCCCCTTGTCGAGCTTCGCAAGGGCTGCCCGGACGACGCCGGGGCCGGACACGCCGACGTTGATGACGCAGTCCGGCTCGCCGGGGCCGTGGAAGGCGCCCGCCATAAAGGGGTTGTCCTCCGGCGCATTGCAGAAGACGACGAGCTTGGCCGCGCCGATGCAGTTGCTTTTGGCGGTCAGCTCGGCCGTCTCACGGACGATCCGGCCCATCATTTCCACCGCATCCATGTTGATGCCGGTCTTGGTCGAGCCGATGTTGACCGAGGAGCACAGATGCTCGGTCACCGCGAGCGCCTCGGGGATGGAGCGGATGAGCGCCTCGTCTCCGGCGGCAAATCCCTTCTGGACCAGAGCGGAGTAGCCGCCGATGAAGTTGACGCCGACGGTTTGGGAGGCGCGCTCAAGCGTTTTGGCATACTCGACCGGGTCGCCGCCGCTGGCCGCCAGAAGCAGGGCGACAGGGGTCACCGAGACCCGCTTGTTTACGATCGGAATGCCGTACATCCGCTCGATCTCCTCGCCGGTTTTGACGAGATTTTCCGCCTTTCGGCAGATTTTCTCATAGACTCTGCCGCAGGAACGGGAAATATCGCTGTCCGCACAGTCGAGGAGCGAAATTCCCATCGTAGTGGTGCGGATGTCGAGATTTTCATCCTGAATCATGGTGATGGTTTCCATGATGTCGTGTAAGTTAATCAAAATTTCCAGTCCTTTCCCCGGTTCAGATGCGGTGCATCGAGTTGAAGATGTCTTCGTGCATGGCATGGATGGAAAGCCCCATCTCGCCGCCCAGCTGCTCAAAGGCGGTCGCCATTTCGGCAAATTCGCAGTTGATGGCGCTGATATCCACCATCATAATCATGACAAACATATCCTGCAGAATCGTCTGGGTGACGTCGACGATATTGGCGTTGACCGAGGCGCACTTCTCGCTGACCTTTGCCAGAATGCCGACGGTGTCCTTTCCGATGACCGAGATCACTGCTCGCATACAAAATCCCTCCGTGTCTTTAGTACCTCTCATTATACCGCATTTCCCTTCTGCTGGCAAGATGAAAATCCGTCTTTCCGGCCGCCCCGCTGAAAGGGCGCCGGATTTCCCCGTTTTTCGGAATATTGCCGGAGAATGCCGGGGCAAAGAGGGGTTCTCTTCGCTTTTTTGCCAGTTTATCCGGCGGATTTCCCGGCAGATTTTCGCAAAGAAATTGGAATCCCCCCTTTTATTTTTAAAGGTATTGTGATATACTAGAAATGTTAAAAATGAAAAAGGGGTGTCGCTTTGGAAAAGTATGTAATCAAAGGCGGCAACAGGCTGCATGGCGAAGTGAGCATCAGCGGTGCGAAAAACGCCGCGGTCGCCATCCTGCCCGCCGCCGTTCTTTCCGACGAACCATGTATTATAGAGAATGTTCCCAACATCAGCGATATTGACTATATCATCAAAATTCTTCTCGCGATCGGCGCAGAAGTTACCATGATCAACAAATCCACCCTTCGCATTGACCCCCGGCGCGTCCACACGCCGGAGGTGGAATATGATCTGGCCAAAAAAATGCGGGCCTCCTACTACTTCCTCGGCGCGCTGCTCGGCAAAATGGGTTCGGCCCGGGTCTCCATGCCCGGCGGCTGCGACCTGGGGACCCGTTCCATCGACCAGCACCTCAAAGGCTTCAACTCTCTGGGCGCCGAATGCTCGGTGGAGCACGGCATGATCCAGGTCAGCGCCGATCATCTGGTGGGCGCGCACATTTACTTCGACATCGTCACGGTGGGCGCCACCATCAACGTCATGCTCGCCGCCGTCAAGGCGGACGGGATGACCGTCATTGAAAACGCCGCCAAAGAGCCGCACATCGTCGATCTCGCCAACTTTTTAAACTCGATGGGCGCGGAAATCATGGGCGCAGGCACCGACGTCATCAAAATTCGCGGCGTCAAGTCCCTGCACGGCGCGCAGTACTCCATCATCCCCGACCAGATCGAAGCCGGCACCTTTATGGTTGCGGCCGCCGCCACCGCCGGAGATATTCTCATCAAAAACGTCATTCCCAAACACCTGGAGTCGATCACCGTCAAGCTTCAGAAGATCGGCGTCCACATCGAGGAGTTTGATGACTCCATCCGGGTGGTGGGCACCGGCCACCTCGAGCGGACCAACGTGAAAACCATGCCCCATCCCGGCTTCCCAACCGACATGCAGCCTCAGATCACCACCCTGCTGACCCTCGCGGAAGGGACGAGCATCATCACCGAAAGCATCTACGACAGCCGCTTCAAGTACGTCGACGAGCTGCGCCGGATGGGCGCGGATATCTCGGTCGACGGCAAGGTCGCGGTCGTGGAGGGCGTCGGCCGCCTGATGGGTGCGCCGGTGCGTGCGACCGACCTGCGCGCGGGCGCGGCGCTGATTATCGCCGGCCTGGCCGCAACCGGCGTCACCGAGATCGAAGACATCCACCACATTGAGCGCGGCTATGAGGACATCGAGAAAAAGCTGCGCGCAATCGGCGCCGACATCAAAAAGGTCGGCATCCCGGAGCGGATTCTCTCGCAGGCGCTTTGAGGCGGCAAGGAAGGTGCGGACAGCGTGTTTTTCTACAATTTATGCAGCTCCAGCCGGGGAAATTCCAGCTTTCTCGGGGATTTGAACGGCGGGATTCTGTTTGACGCGGGAATCGGGCCCCGCAGCCTCACAAAGGCGCTGGGCCTGGTTGGGCTGTGCCCGGAAAAAATCCGCGCCATCTTTGTCAGCCACGAGCACAGCGACCACGTTCAGGGTCTTGAGGCGTTTTCCAGCCGCTACGGCATCCCGGTCTACGGCTCGCGCGGCACCATAGAAGCTCTCCTGAACCGCCGCCTCCTCTCCGGAAAACAGCCGGTTTTTGAGCTGGACGGCCCGGTTGAGGCGGGCGGTTTTCTGATCACCCCCTTCGCAACTCCCCACGACGCGGTCCAGAGCGTCGGTTTCCACACCGACTGCCCGAACGGCCGCTCGGTCGCTGTCTGCACCGACCTCGGCCACCCGAGCGAGACAGTGATGCAGGGGATTCTCGGCTGTGATTTTGTCATGCTGGAATCCAACTACGACCGGAAGATGCTGCTCAACGGCCCCTATCCCCCTTTTCTTAAGCAGCGGGTCAATTCCCGGAGCGGACATCTCTCCAACGATCAGTGCGCTCAGACGCTGGAACAGCTCGTCCTGAGCGGCGCGACCCGGTTTGCGCTGGCGCACCTGAGCGAGGAGAACAACCGCCCCGAACTTGCGCGCGCCCATTCGGTCGAATACCTCGCCCGCCGCGGAATGCGGGAAGGCTGTGACTACCGCCTGGACGTCCTGCCGCGAACAACCGAGGGAGGGAGGATTGACCTTTCATGAGAAGTGTCCGCATCCTCTGCGTCGGCAAGCTCAAGGAGCGTTACCTTTCGGACGCCTGCGCCGAGTACTGCAAACGCCTCGGCGCCTACTGCCGCCCTGAAATTCTCGAGCTGCCGGAATTCCGCCTGCCCGAGAACCCCTCTCCCGCCGAAGTCGAAGCCTGCCTGCGCCGGGAAGGCGAGGAAATTCTCGCCAGGATTCCCAAAGACGCGCTGGTTATCCCCCTTTGCATCGAAGGGGAGATGCTCAGCTCCGAACAGCTCGCGGCCGCCCTCTCGGACGCCGCAGTGCGCGGGGTGAGTTCGGCCTGCTTCATCATCGGTGGCTCCTGGGGCTTATGCCCCGCTGTCAAACAGGCCGGGAGGCTGCGCCTCTCCATGTCCCGGATGACCTTCCCGCACCAGCTCGCGCGGGTGATGCTGCTCGAGCAGCTCTACCGCGCCTTTTCCATCAATGCGGGCGGAAAATATCACAAATAGTCCCTGGATTCTGCAACCACATCAACTAGGAGGAGTACTTTTTGATTCGCAACGATTTGAGAAACATCGCCATTGTCGCCCACGTTGACCACGGCAAAACCACCCTCGTCGACGAGATGCTCAAGCAGGGCGGCGCCTTCCGCCAGAATCAGGTTGTCGAGGAGCGCGTCATGGATTCCAACGACCTCGAACGGGAACGCGGCATCACCATCCTCGCTAAAAACACCTCCTGCACCTACAACGGGGTCAAGATCAACATCATCGACACCCCCGGCCACGCGGATTTCGGCGGCGAGGTGGAGCGCGTCCTCAAAATGGTGGACGGCATCCTGCTGCTGGTCGATGCCTTTGAAGGCCCCATGCCCCAGACCCGCTTCGTCCTGCAAAAGGCAATGGAGCTCGGCCACAAGATCATCGTCGTCGTCAACAAGATCGCCCGCCCCGACGCCCGCTGCTACGAGGTGCAGGAAGAGGTCCTCGAGCTGCTGCTCGACCTGAACGCGAGCGACGAACA
>CALXIG010000160.1 GCA_944388305.1 uncultured Clostridia bacterium | reverse complement strand
CTCGAATCCATTTTGAAGCAGCTGGAGCCGCAGCGCGCCGGACTCCTGGAGCGTCAGAAGGAAAATGAGCGCAAGCGCGCCCGCATTGCCGAGCTGGAAGACGGCCGCCTGGACCGCGCCGCCGGAGAAGCTGCGGAGATCGACCGGCGCTGCGCGGAGATGGAGGCGCGGGCCGCCGGGGTGGAAAAGACCCTCTCCGCAGTGTGTGAACGCCTGATTCAGGCGCAGGAGGAAGAGCGGCGGCTGGCCGCCAGGGAAGCTGCCCTCCGCAAAGAAGAAGAGGATGCGAAGCAGGCGCTGGCTGCGCGGCAGCGCGCGGTGGAAGAGGCGGGAAAGCAATCCCAGGAGGCCAGGCGGCAGCTCGAGGAATTCGAGGCTTCCCGCAGTGAGCTGGAGCGCCGGCAACAGGAGGAAGCGGCCAGGACCGCAGCGTTTTTAAGCGCCTGGAACAATCTCTGGCAGCGTCAGGAGGAGGACCGGCAGCAGCTGCTGGCGGCAATTGCGGCGCGGATGCCGGAAAAGGCTCCCTATAAGGGGGACGCCGCCCTCCCCGAAGCGGTCCGCGGAGATCTGGAGCAGGTTGCAGGCTGGCTGGATCTTTTGCAGGAGCAGATCCGGCTGGGCGTCCAGAGCAGTGAACAAATGCTGGAGCACGGCCCTGCCGCCGGTTCCAAATCCTGACCATCAAGGAGGACCTGAATATGAAATGCAAATTGTGTGAGACCGTCTACGAGGAAGGAATGACCTGTCCCTACTGCGGGATGCCCGCCATCGCGGAGCTGGACGGCAGCAACGCGGCGTCCGGCCTTTGCGCGGAACACCGCAGCCGGATCATCAGCCGGCTGAACGCCCTCAGCGTGGTGGCCTACCGCTATGCGAAAGACGGCGAGGAGGTCAGGGAGACGCAGGAGACGCAGTTCCTCCTCAACCTCAGAGAGGCGGACGGCCGGACGGTCTGGAGCGAGGCGGAGTTTCTCCGGCTCGAGCCGGAGGATCTGGCGGAAGGAGATGGCCTGCGCCTCGCGCTCCGCGCCGAAGGCAGCGGCTTTTCCCGGGATTTTACCGCCGAGCTTCCGCTGCCGCAGGCCGAAGGGCTGTGGCGGGTCGGCGCGCAGATCGCCCCCAATCTCACCCTGACGGTCTATGTCGGGTCGCCGGAAAAATACAGCGAAATTTCCGGGATCCGCTTCCTGGCCTGAATCCAAATCACAGAAAACCGCCGCCGGAAAGGATCGCTCCTCCGGCGGCGGTTTTTCAGCTGCGGCAGTCCGCCAGAATTTGGGCGGCGGTCAGGGCGGAAACCGCCCTCGGATTTCCGATGAGGGCGCCGTAAGAGAGGGCGTGAAGCCGCTTGCGTGACGTCATTTCCGCACGATTCATGAATCCGCACGATTCATGAAAAAACCTCCGTGATGATTGGAGAACGGCCCTATGCCTCGCCGAAAAAGCAGGAATAGCCGGTTTCACCGTCGAAAACCTTTTTCAGCACCACTGCCGCCGCACCGTAGACGGCCGCCAGCGCGCCGAAGGAACTGCGCTCCACCCGGATGCCGGCCCGTTCCCCCGCGAGGACCTCTGCGTTTATCCGGCGGGCCAGCCGCTCCAGAATCCTGTCGGGAAGGCCGGCGCCTTCGTGTCCGAGCAGGATGCAGTCCGGGTCGACCAGATTGGCGAGATTTGCGAGGGCCAGCCCCAGCGGCTCGAGCTGCCCGGCCAGCCAGTCCTCCGCTCCGGCGGACTGCCCGCAGAATCGGCAGAGGGCGCCGAAGTCCGCAAAGGCGCGTCCCCACTCCCTTTCCGCCTCGCGCAGCAGGCGGGAGACGGTCACCCGGGTTTCCAGGCAGCCCCGCCGGCCGCAGTAACAGCGCTCGCCCGCTGGGTCCACCACCGTGTGGCCGAGCTCTCCGGCAAAGCCATGCTGTCCGTGCAGCAGGGCGTCCCGCAGGACGATTCCGGCGCTCAGCCCGTTGGTCAGGCCGACATAGACGAAGTTGGAGCAGGCCGAACAGCGGCCGAAATATTTTTCCGCCAGTGCGCCGGCGTTGGTGTCGTTTTCCAGAAAAACCGGCACGTGCAGGCGGGAACTCAGCGCCGCGCAGACCGGGATGTTCCGCAGTCCGCCGAAATTTGGGGGATTGAGGATGAGGCCGCGCTGCAAATCGAGCGGCCCGACGGAGGCGACGCCCACGCCGAGCAGCGGCTGCCCCGGCGCCAGCGCGCCGCAGAGCTCCCCGCACAGGCCGGCAGCCCGCTCCAGGAGGAGGTCCGCCGTCTCCCCCGCGGAAAGAGGGGAGAAACGGGTCTCCAGCACCTTCAGCGACAGGTCGGCCAGAATGGCGGTGCAGCCGTCGCGCGAGATCCAGACGCCGATGACTGCGGGCGCCGTTTCGGTAAAGCACAGCCGCATCTGCGGCCGCCCGGCGCCCGGCGCCTTCTGGCCCGCGGGCAGTTCTTCGCGGAGAATGCCGTTGCGGAGCAGATCGGCAGTGATGTTGGAGACGGTCATTTTGGTCAGACCGACCCGCCGGGTCAGCTCGGTGCGGGAGGCTCCGCCGGTCACGCTTAAAAGGCGCAGCACCAGAAGGCGGTTGGTTTTCTTGGTTTGTTCGCTGTTCACGCCGCGGGTCTTCATGGACCATCCTCCTTGCCGCAGTGATGGAATCTGTTCGTATTGTAACACACCCGGACGGCAAAATCAAGTGTGGGAAAAGTATTTTATAAATGCTATTTACAAATTGCCGGGAATGGTGTATACTATGAGAAAAAGCGGAGAATCCGCCCCGTTTTTTGGCCAGAACGGGCGGAATTTTCCCTGCAAGGAGGGAATTTATGAAAAAGATCTGCTGCATCGGCAGCGTCACAACCGACATCATCCTCTCGCCGGTTGACGCGCTTCCCGCGCCGGGAATGTTGCAGAAAATCGGCAGCGCCTCCACTCATGTGGGAGGGTGCGCCTCCAACGCCGCGATCGACCTGGCGCGGCTCGGCGCACCGGCACTGCTCTGCTGCAAGGTGGGAAAGGACAATTTCGGGGATTTTGTCCTGCGCACCTGTGAGGAGGCCGGCGTGGACACGAGAGGGGTGATCCGCGACGGCTCGGTCAGCACCACGATCTCCGCCGTTTGCGTCAACTCGGAGGGGGAGCGTTCCTTTCTGTACTGCCCCGGCTCCACCTCGGCGCTGCGGGCCGGGGAGATTCCGCGCGGCCTGCTGGAGGAGTGCGATTTCATCTTTGTCGGCGGCGCCATGCTACTGACGGCGTTTGACGGCGCGCCGTGCGGCGAGCTGCTCCGGGACATGCGGGAGAGAGGGAAATTCACCGCGATGGACACCGCCTGTGATTTTGACGGCGTCTGGCTGCCGAAGATCCGCGAGGCGCTGCCCGGTCTCGATCTCTTTATGCCGAGTTACGACGAGGCGGCGAGGCTCTCGGGCGAGACGAAGCTTTCAAAGATCGCGGATTTCTTCTTTGACTGCGGCGTCGGTCAGGTGATCGTCAAAATCGGGAGCGATGGCGCCTACTTTGCGCCCAGCCGGGAGGAGCGGTTTCTCCTCCCCACCTACCGGGAGGTTCGCCCGGTGGATACGACAGGCGCCGGGGACTCTTTCTGCGCCGGTTTTCTCTGCGGGCTGGCGCTGGGCTGGAGCTTTGAGGAGGCGGGACGGCTCGCCAACGCGGTGGGAACCCACTGCATCCAGGCGGTCGGCGCCTCGGCCGGCATCCCCTCTCTGGAGGCGGTGCTTGCTTATATGAAACATCATCCCAAACTGGAACGAAAGGACGTGTCAAAATGAAAAAATCAGTGTATGAGGCCGCGAAGGAGCGCGCGCTCGCCCTGTTTCGCAAGGCGGGCATCATCCTGACCGAAGCGGAGGCGCAGCGTCTGGAGGTCGCGGACTTCGGCCTGGACGACCTCGAACAGACGGGCCTTCAGCTGGCTGTCTATGTCAACACAGCGCGCTGCTGCGCGAAGGAAATGGCCCTCACGCCGCATCAGACCTGCCCGGAGCACCGCCACGCGCCCATTCCCTCTCTCGGCTACCCCGGCAAGGAGGAAACCTTCCGCTGCCGGTTCGGCCGGTGCTATCTGTACGTTGAAGGGCCGGCGGCCGGGCATCCTTCCTGCCGGCCTCCCAAAGGCAGCGAGGATTATTACACCGTCTGGCACGAGATCGTACTGAACCCCGGCGACCAGTACACCATGCAGCCGGACACGCGGCACTGGTTCCAGGCGGGCGATGAGGGGGCGGTTGTCTCGGAATTCAGCACGCCCAGCTACGACGAGTACGACCTCTTTACCGACCCCCGCATCCGCCGCATCCCTGTGATTGAGGACTGAAAGGAGTTTTCCACATGCTGGCAACACTGCGCGACATTCTGCCCCGGGCGGCGAAGGAACACTACGCCGTTGGGCTTTTCAACACCGTAAACCTGGAGATGGCGAAAGGCGTCCTCGCCGCCGCCGAAGAGCTGCGCTCGCCGGTCATCATCGGCACCGCGGAGATCCTGCTGCCCTACGCGGAGCTGGAGGAACTTTCCTGGTTCCTGCTGCCGATGGCTCGGAAGGCGAGCGTGCCGGTTGTGCTGCATTACGACCACGGCCTGACGCCGGAGCGGGTTCATCAGGCGATGGAGTTGGGCTTCAGCTCGGTAATGTACGACTGCTCCACCCTCGATTTCGACGGGAACTGCCGGGAGGTTGCCGCTCTGGTCAGGGAGGCGCACAGCCGGGGCGTCTCGGTTGAGGCGGAGCTTGGCCACGTCGGCGACAACAGCGCCGGATCTGCCGGTCAGGACGGATCCATCTACACCGAGCCGGAAGAGGCCCGCCGGTTTTGGGAACTGACCGGCGTGGACGCGCTTGCAGTGGCGATCGGCACT
>CALXIG010000159.1 GCA_944388305.1 uncultured Clostridia bacterium | reverse complement strand
CGGTGATGCCCATGGCGCAGCCGATGTCGGCGGCTTTCAGGGCGGGGGCGTCGTTGACGCCGTCGCCGGTCATCGAGACCACCTGACCCTTGCGCTGCCACGCCTTGACAATGCGAATCTTATTTTCCGGAGAAACACGGGCATAAACGGAGATGTGCTCCACTTCCTTGTCCAGCTGCTCCTCGGTCATGGCGTCCAGCTCCGCGCCGGTGACTGCCCTGTCCCCATCTTCGAGGATGCCCAGATCCCTGGCGATGGCGGAGGCGGTGACGACGTGGTCGCCGGTAATCATGACCGGCTTGATGCCGGCCCTGCGGCAGACAGCCACAGCGGCTTTGGCTTCCGGACGGGGCGGGTCAATCATGCCGACCAGGCCCATAAAGGTCAGGCCGTTTTCCAGTTCTTCGGGCGTCGGGTTTTCCGGGACCGCACCAAGTTCCATCTCCTTATACCCGATGGCCAGCACCCGCAGGGCGTTCCGGCTCATTTCATCGTTCATCCGCCTGGCGGTCTCAATATCGCCGGCCACGCAGCGGGAGGCCATGACGTCGAAAGCGCCTTTGACGATGACAATGATTTTTCCGTTCATCCGGTTGACCGTCGTCATGAGCTTGCGGTCGGAGTCAAAGGGAATCTCCGCCAGGCGGGGAGAGGCGCTGTTCAGCGCGTCCTTTTCCATCCCGTTTTTGTGTGCGCCCACGATGATGGCGGTCTCGGTGGGGTCGCCGATGTGCTGTTCGCCGTCCGGGCCAAAGGTGACGGAGCCGTCACAGCAGAGGGTGCCGTAGCGCAGAAGCTCCCGCACCTTCTCGGAATTGGCGGAACTGATGTCCTCCGGAGCGTTTTCTCCGTCCACATAGGCTTTCACCAGGGTCATGCGGTTCTGGGTCAGGGTGCCGGTTTTATCCGAGCAGATAACCGACGCGCTGCCCAGCGTTTCGACCGCCGGCAGCCGGCGGATGAGGGCGTTTTTCCTGACCATCCGCTGGACGCCGATGGCCAGGACGATGGTGACAATGGCGGGCAGGCCCTCCGGAATGGCGGAAACGGCCAGCGAAACCGCCGTCATGAAGATCTCCAGCACCTCCATGCCGCTCGCAAGGCCCACCACGAAGATCACGGCGCAGGCCGCCAGCGCCACAAAGCCCAGGTATTTGCCGAGCTGGGCCAGCTTCTGCTGCAAGGGGGTCTGGCCGTCTTCTTCCCCCTCCAGAAGTCCCGCGATCTTGCCCATCTCGGTATTCATGCCGGTGGCGGTGACAACGGCGGTGGCGGTGCCGTAGGTGACCGAGCAGCCGGAGAAGACCATGTTGCTCCGGTCGCCGATGCCGGCGTTTTCCGCCACTTCAGCTTCCGCGTCCTTTTCCGAGGGGACGGATTCGCCGGTGAGGGCGGATTCCTCGCTCTTTAAGCTGGCGCTCTTCAAAAGCCGCGCATCAGCGGGAATGAAGTCGCCCGCTTCCAGCCGGATAATATCGCCGGGCACCAGCTGGGAGGCGTCGATGACGGACTCCCTGCCATCCCGGATGACCCGGGCGTGAGGCGCCGACATGTTTTTGAGGGCGTCCAGCGCCTTTTCGGCCTTGCTCTCCTGGACCACGCCCATCACGGCGTTTAAGACCACGATCAGCAGGATGAGGGCCGGTTCGAAAAACTCCATCGGCTCGCCTTCCACGCAGGCGATGACAAAGGAGATCAGGGCGGCGATGAGCAGGATGATAATCATCACATCTTTAAACTGCTCCAGAAACCGCTGCAGGTTGGTTTTCGGCTTCTTTTCAGCCAGCCTGTTGGGGCCGTACCGGGAGAGCAGCTGGGCAGCCTGTGTGGCGGTCAACCCTTGCTCCTGCGTCGTTTGCAGGCTGTTCAAGAGGGCGATTTTCTGTTCGGAATGGGGTATCAACAATAATTCCTCCTATTGCTTTTTAAGATGGCATGGTTTGCTATGAGAATATTATAGCAGACCATTTTCCCGGATTCATCGGACAAAATGCGCAGGTGTTACATTTTTGCTCACTTGGGGAAAAGTGTAACTTTTTGGGACACTTCGTTTCATTTGTCCCAAAATTCGGATGCGTGCTGCCGCATGGTTGATTTCTTTCCGCTTCTATGGTATCATGAGAGCAGTACCGAGCGACGGGGGGCGGTTTTCTGGCCGATTCCAATATCACCAAGCGGGCGCTGGCGTCTGCGCTGAAGGCACTGATGGAGGTCAAGCCATTCGCCAAAATCAGCGTCAGCGACATCTGCGAAGCCTGCGATATGAATCGCAAAAGCTTTTACTACCATTTTAAAGACAAGTATGACCTGGTAAACTGGATCTATGACACAGAGTGCCTGGCGGCGCTCAGCAAAAAAGGCGGGGGTGCCGGCTGGGACGTGGTGGAGGAGCTGTGCGCCTATTTCTATGAAAACCGCGGCTTTTACCGGAAAACACTGGCGGTGGAAGGGCAGAACTCCTTCTCCGAATACCTGCGGGACATCGCGGCCGCGATGATTGCCCGGGATCTGGAGGCGTTCTCCGCCGAAGGAGATTCCTTCGATTTTTTTGTGAATTTTTACACCGACGCCTTTCTCTGCGCCGTCAAGCGCTGGCTGCTCGACCGCGACTGTATGCCCGCCGGGGACTTCAGCCGGCTTTTAAAGCGCTGCCTGCCGCACAAAACCATCCGCGCAGAGGAGCCGGAAAAAGCGTCCGCCGATAAAACAGAATAAAAACAGGGCAGGAGCGCGTCCGCGGAAAACGGGCGCTCCTGCCTGCTTTTTGAAGTCAGAAGGTGATGGTGCGGGGCTCAGCCGTAAAGGAGGAGAAGGTCGCGGCGCCGTCTGTCAGCGCAAAAATCTGCGTGTTGCCGTCGCCCGGCCTGTACATCGCCTGCAGTGACGGATAGGCGGCGAGCATGTGCTCCTGCGCCTCCAGGCGAGAGTCCTCAACGGCAGAGGCGGAGATCCGCAGCCAGCGTTCCCCGTCAAAAGCGCAGATTTCCACCTTCGGATTGCGCAGTATCTGCCGGGAGACTTCCTTCACCTTGCCGGTCTGAATCGTCAGCCTGCCGTCGAACAGGTCGATCGTGCCGAACGGCCGCACCCGCGGCTGGCCGTTATCGTCGGTGGCGAGATAGTAAGTGCCGCATTTCTTGAGAAACTCATAAATTTCTTCCATAATTCCGACCTCCTTTTGTTTGTTACCTCTATCCTATCACAATCCGGGCGGTCCGTCAAGCGATTTCCGGGAGCAGGCCGAGGGACTCTTTCATTTGAAGGATCCGAAGAACGGACTCGTCGATGCGGGATTCCGCGATCCGCCCTTCCCGCACTGCCTCGAGCACCGCGGGCACCTGCGTCTCAAAATTTGTGCAGCAGAGCAGGTCGTTTCCGGCCTCCACCGCCAGTACCGCCGCCTCCTCATCCCCTGTAAAATCGCGGACTCCCTCCATGGAGAGATCGTCGGTGAGTACGACGCCCGAAAAGCCCAGCTCCTCCCGCAGAATGCGGTGGACCTCCGGTGAAAGGGAGGCCGGATGCCGGCTGTCCATGCAGGCGACAATGTTGTGAGAAACGAGCACCGCCTCTGCGCCGGCGGCGGTTCCGGCAGCAAACGGGAGAAAATCGGCGGAGCGGAAGGTCTCAAGGGGGCGGCTGTCGCGCGCGATTCCGGTGTGAGTGTCGGCATTGCTGCCGTAGCCGGGAAAATGCTTGAGGACGCTGCCCATTCCCTCTTCCCGCATGGCCGCGACAACCGTCTGCACATACCGGACGGTCCCCGCGGCGTCCTGACCGATGGTGCGGTCGTAGATGAAGTCCGCCGGGTTCTCCGAAATATCGCAGACCGGCGCGAAGTTCAGGTTGATCCCCAGGCTGCGAAGCAGGCGGCTTTTTTCTGCGGCGTCACTGCGCACCGCCTCCAGGCCGCCCTGCCGGTACAGCTCCTGCGGAGAGGGAAACGGTTCGGACCGCAGCGCCGGATTGCGGCTGACCCGGTTGACGGTCCCGCCCTCTTCGTCCACGCCGATCAGAAGCGGCACGCCGGCCGCCTCCTGGCAGGATGCGATCTCCTGCGCCACCTGTTCCGCCGTCCTGCCCGCGAAATCCCGGCCAAACAGGAGGTAGCCGCCCAGATGGTACTCCGCCGCCTTTTGCGCGGCATCCTCTTCGGGACAGCGCGCGATGAACATCTGGCCGACCTTTTCCTCCAATGTCATTCCGGCCAGCAGCTGGGCGGCTGCCGGATCCTTCTCCGCGGGAACGCTGTCCTCCGGCGATTCCACCGCAACTGACAAAACCCGCACCTTCTGGGCCTCCTGTTCCGGGTCCAGGACGCCGGCATACCGCACCGTCACCCGGCTGCCGGTCAGGAGCCCGTTCTCACCGGTGCTCCATTTGGCCCCATCGGTGTTCAATTCGTAACGCCGTCCGTCCGCCGCCTCAAGCAGCAGGGTGTGCATCAGCGCATCGCGGACGATCCCCTGCAGTTCCCCCTCGGGCAGGGTCTCCGGCGCGGAAGAAGGCCCGGTTCCCTCTGCCGGGAGCGCGGAGGACACCGCGGACGCGCTCTCCTCTCCGACCCGCTGCCGGAAGGCGGGGGAGAGCGCTCCTGCGGCCAGAATCAGAAGAAGAAACAGGCAGAACGCAGCGGCCAGAATCCGCCCCCAGCGCAGCCGCCGCCTTCTCCCGGATGATCGGTGATTCATCTGTCTGCCTCCCAACATGCGATTGGCGCCCGGCGGCTCAATCGTTCAGTATCTGCATAAATTCCTCGCCGGTGATGGTCTCTTTTTCCAGCAGGTAGGCGGCCAGCCTGTGGAGCTTCGGTTCGTTTTCCCGGAGGATCTGCCGCGCTTTTTCGTGGGCGGTTTTGACCGTCTCCACCACCTGATTGTCGATTCTGGCGGCGGTATCCGCCGAGCAGGCGAGGGAGGTGTCCCCGCCCAGGTACTGGTTCTGGACCGTCTCCAGCGCGACCATGTCGAACTCACCGGTCATGCCATAGCGGGTAATCATGGCCCGCGCCAGCTTGGTCGCCTGTTCGATGTCGTTGGAAGCGCCGGTGGTCATGCTGTCCTCGCCGAAAACGAGTTCCTCGGCGCTGCGCCCGCCGGTCAGCGTGGCGATTTTATTCAGGATCTCCCGGCGGCTCATGAGCATCCGCTCGCCCTCCTCCACCTGCATCGTGTAGCCCAGGGCGCCGGAGGTGCGGGGCACAATGGTAATTTTGGTGACTGGCGCGGAGTGGGACTGCCTCGCTGCCACCAGCGCGTGGCCGATCTCGTGGTAGGCGACGATCCTTTTCTCGCTGTCCGAAACCACTGCGCTCTTGCGCTGTGCTCCGGCGATGACCGTCTCGACGCTCTCCTCCAGATCCCGCTGAGAGACAGCCTGCCGCCCCATCCGCACCGCCCGCAGGGCGGCCTCGTTCACCATGTTGGCGAGCTCCGCGCCGGAGGCGCCGGCGGTTGCGCGGGCGATGGCGCCCCAGTCGATCTCCTTCTCAACGCGGACGTTCCTGGCATGAACCCGCAGAATGGCCTCGCGCCCCTGAAGGTCGGGGAGTTCGACCGGCACCCGGCGGTCAAACCGGCCGGGCCGCAGCAGGGCGGGATCGAGGCTCTCCGGGCGGTTGGTGGCGGCCAGCATGACCACGCCTTTCTGCCCGTCAAAGCCATCCATCTCCGCAAGGAGCTGGTTCAGGGTCTGTTCGCGCTCGTCGTTGCCGCCCAAGGAGCCGGAATTGCGCTTCTGGCCGATGGCGTCAATCTCGTCAATGAATACGATGCAGGGAGCCTTTTCGTTCGCCTGCTTAAACAGGTCGCGCACCTTGGCGGCGCCCATGCCGACGAACATCTCCACAAATTCACTGCCGGAGATGGAGAAGAAGGGAACCCCGGCTTCCCCGGCCACCGCGTTGGCAAGCAGCGTCTTGCCGGTTCCGGGAGGGCCGACCAGTAGCACGCCTTTGGGAAGTTTCGCGCCGATAGAGGCGTATTTTTCCGGCTGGTGGAGGAAGTCCACCACTTCCTTGAGCGCTTCCTTGGCTTCGTCCTGTCCGGCGACATCGTTGAAGGTCACGCCGGTTTTGGCGTCAGCTACATAGACCTTGGCGCCGGATTTGCCGAAGGACATGGCGTTTCCCATGCCGCCCGGCATTCCGTTCATCTTTTTGCGCATCCAGCGGTAGAACAGCTCGCCGATGAGGAAGAAAAAGACCATCGGCAGGATCCAGCTGACGACAAAGGTGACCAGCGGGTCCGCCTGAGTGGGAATGGCCGCGGAAAACTCGATATCCGGGTGATTCAGCAGCTGCTGCAAAAGGCGCTGCCCATCCTCCGGCCAGATGCCGGTTTTGTAAATACCGGTGCCGTACTCGTTTTCCGCGAGAAAGACATACTCGCCGTCGTATTCGTCGTAGGCGACCTGCCGGACCTCCCCGTCATCAATCATCTCCAGGAACTGGTCGTAGCCCACCTCCACCACCGTCTTTTGCAGCATGGAGGGGAAGACCCAGGCGTTGAGCAGCATGATGACAATCATGGCGATAACCGCGTAAAATATAAACGGCCTTTTGGGCGGGCTCTTTCTGTTCTCCACTTCTTCGTGCATGAAAATTCCTCCTTTTGTTTTCTGCCGCGGCTGTTTTCGAGACCGCCGCACATTCCAGTTTATTCTGCCGCAGCCGTCTCCGGATCCCGCCTGCGGGCGCGCGTTCCATCCGCTGCCTTCAGATTCTCTACAATGCGGCTGTGCAGAGCGGCAAAGAGGGCCTGCTCCTCCTCGGTAAAGCCCTGAAAGAGACAGGCGTAAACCTGCTCCCACACCCGCTCGGCCTCCCGGACAACCGGCTCTGCGGCGGGCATCAGAAACAGGTGGATCCGCCGCCGGTCGGTCGTGTCCTGGCGGCGGCACAGCAGCGACTTTCGAATCAGGCTCTCCACTGCCTGGGAGACGCAGCCCTTAGAGAGCTTGCGCAGCTCCACGATGTCGGCGGCAGTATCCATCCCCGGGTGATTATAAAGGAAATTGATGACCGCCGCCTCCGCAGATGTCAGCCCGTACTGCTCGCAGACAGGCTTCAGCATGTCTTCGTACAGCCGGATGATCTGCCGGGTCTGTATCAGAAACGCGGGCAACTGATGCATGAAAAGCTCCTCCAGAATGTTTGATTTGAAACAGTTTTGCTTTAAACAATTTGTTTCAATACCATTATATATGGAAACTCGGAAAAGTCAAGCACATGGCCGCTTTTTTTCAGAGACTTTACATTTAATTTACAGAATCTCCGGGAAACGACAGATTTCCGGTTGTCAACGCAAAGGGAGAATGGTATAATAGGAATAAAAGAAATCCATCATATCCGGTGCGCACTTTTGGCGGAATGCTTCCCGCCGGAAGAAGGCGGTCGCCGCAGGAGGAGAAAAGAATGGACAGAATCGCTGTCTTAATTCCATGCTACAACGAGGCAAAAACGGTGGCCAAGGTCGTCTCGGATTTCCGCAGAGTGCTGCCGGAGGCCCGCATCTACGTTTACGACAACAATTCCACCGACGGGACGGATAAGCTTGCGCGGGAAGCCGGGGCGGAGGTCCGCTACGAGTACCAGCAGGGAAAGGGCAATGTCGTGCGCCGGATGTTTCAGGAGGTGGAGGCGGAATGCTACCTCCTGATCGACGGGGACGACACCTACCCGGCTGAAGCTGCGCCGGAGATGGCGGACAGAGTTCTCCGCCGGCAGGCGGACATGGTGGTCGGAGACCGGCTTTCCTCCACCTATTTTGAGGAAAACAAGCGTCCCTTCCACAATTTCGGCAACAGCCTGGTGCGCTTCTGCATCAACCGCATTTTTAAGAGCGGCGTCAAGGACATCATGACCGGTTATCGTGCCTTCAGTTACCGCTTTGTCAAAACCTTCCCGGTCCTCTCGCGGGGGTTTGAGATCGAGACGGAGATGACCATCCACGCCATTTCAATGAATATGGCCCTTGAAAACGTGGTGATCGAATACCGCGACCGGCCGGAGGGCAGCGTCTCCAAGCTCAATACTTTCCGCGACGGGTTCAAGGTGCTGCGCACAATTTTTAATCTCTTTAAAAATTACAAGCCGTTCCAGTTCTTCTCCATCATCGCACTCCTCCTGCTGCTGGTTGCCGGGGCGTTTTTCCTGCCTCTGGTGTGGGTGCCGTTCCGGCAGACCGGGATTGTAGAGCGGTTTCCCACCCTGATCGTCTGCGGTTTTACCGTGCTGGCCGCCCTCCTGTCCTTCTTCAACGGGATGGTGCTGGATTCCATCCGGCAGAAGGAGAAGCGGGAGTTTGAATTCCGCCTTTCCCTGCTGGGGATTCTGCGCAGTGGGAAAGAAGGTGGCTCCGATGACGGAAAAAAGAGCTGAGCCGCAACTCCGGGAAGGCTGGCGCCGCGCGGCTGCCGTGCTGTTCGCGTTTTTCATGGTTTTCGGGCGGTCCTTTGAGCAGACAGACAGCTGGAACCTGGTGTTCGGCAGCGCGTTCGACCTTCTGCTCGCCCTGGTGCAGGGCGCGGGATGGTTTGTGGTGTTCGACGCCGGGATCAAATACCTGTTCCGCTGGTGGGATCGGACCGGCGGGGAAGGACCGGCGTCCACGTGGAAGGCGCTCGCTCTGCTGGAGCGCTGTCCCGGCCGGACGGCGTTCGCCACCCTGCTCCTCTTCCATCTGCCCTGCATGATTCTGTCCTATCCGGCTGTTTTCATGGGGGACACTGTCACGCAGGTTTCACAGGCGCTGGGGGCCAAGGCGCTCACCAACCACCATCCGGTGATGCACACGCTGTCGCTCTCCTTCTTTTTGCGCGCAGGGCAGCTCCTTGGCAGCGACAATACCGGCATATTCCTCTACAGCCTCACGCAGACCCTGCTGCTCTGCGCCGCGATCTCCTACGCGGTGAGCGTTTTGGCAAAGGTCTGTGCAAACCGGCTGCTGACCGGCTGCGTTCTTCTCTACTACTGTGTCCATCCGCGCATCTCCTCCTATTTTTTTCTGGTGACGAAGGACGTGCCCTACACCGCCTTTATGACCCTGTTTTATGTTCTGCTCTTTCAGTTTCTGCGGGGCGGACCGCTGCGGAAGCGGGAATATGTTCTGTTTGGAATTTCGATTGCCGGAATGCTCTGCTTCCGCAACGACGGGCAGTATGTGGTGCTGCTTACCCTGCTGGCGGCGCTGCTCTGCCGGACCTGCCGCCGGAGGGCGCTGGCATTTCTGGGCGTAACCGCCGCCGTTATGGCCGGCATTCAGGGGATTCTGCTGCCGCTGACCGGCGCGGCGCCCGGCTCCATCCGGGAGATGCTCTCGGTGCCCTTTCAGCAGACGGCCCGCTATGTGCGGGACGCCGGAGAGGACGTCACCGGGGAGGAAATGGCGGTCATCGACCAGGTGCTGGATTATGACATGCTGGCGGAAAACTATGACCCCGACCTTTCCGACAACGTCAAGGCAACCTACCGCAATTCGGAGGAGGCTCTCCCGCATTATGCCCGCGTCTGGCTCCAGATGCTGCTGCGCCATCCGGGCATTTACGTGCAGGCCACGATGAACAACTACTATCAGTACTTTTATCCGGGGGAGACGCCGTTCAACTACTACAGCTACAACTGGGGAGAGGGGCGGATGGAGCTGGTTAACAGCGCGGTGCAGACCGACTTCCATTTTCCCGAGGCGCTGCGCGAGGCGCGCCTGAGCCTGGAGGCGCTGCGGGAGGACATCTACCGCCTGCCGGTGCTTTCGCTGCTCAATACCCCGGCCCTTTACACCTGGGCGGCCCTGCTCTTTCTCGCCTACAGCCTGCGGCGGAAAAATCTGCCGGGCTTTCTCTACGGCGTTCCGATGATCGCGCAGATGCTGATTTTCATCACCGGGCCCACCAACGGCTCCTATTGCCGCTATGAGTACCCCATGCTGGTCTACCTGCCGGTGGTGCTGGCGCTCGGGCTCAGGCTGATGCGGAATCCGCGGCCCGGGCAGGCAGACGATGCCGCCTAACACCGCCTCCGGGCATTTGCCGTGACCGGACAGGGCGGCGGTGATCCGTTCCGGCATGGAGCAAAACAACCGGGGACGCTCCGGCAGACCTCCTTTATAAACAGAAAGAATCCTCCGTACGGCTTGCGGCCATACGGAGGATTTCCTGTCTGCGGGGAGTACCCGGTCATCCGATATTCTGCGCGCTTTCTGCCTTGTCCATGCGGCGCATTTCCCCGCGGAAGCGGGTGAGAAGAATGCCCGCAAGTGCTGCAGCCAGCGCCGACGTCGCGGCAAAGTTGAGCCAGATTCCGGTCAGCCCGAGCGGCCAGAACGCCACGATCAGGAGCAGCGGGAAAACGAAGGCGGTGGAAACGGAAATCATGGTGGCGTAAACCGGCTTTTCGACCGCCAGCATGTAGCTCTGCGCTGCAAACCCGATCCACTTGGTCAGGTAGGCCGCACTGAACAGCCGCAGTGCGAAAACAGCAGTCTCCAGGAAGGCCGCGTCCAGATCCTGTACAAACAGCCCGGTGATCTGCGCCGGGAACAGGAAGACGGCAACCGCTGCCAGCAGCGAAACCGATGCACCCGCCGTAAAGCAGCAGCGCTCGATCGCCCGCACCCGGTCGCGCCGCCCCGCGCCCCAGTTGTAGCCGACCGCCGGCTGAAGGGAGTCGCACACGCCGTAGAGAATCGGCTGAACCACGCCGTCGGCGTACATCAGCACGCCGTAAATTGAAACCGCGCTCTCGCCGCCCAGGCGCAGCAGCACCATATTCATCAAAATCGAGGTGATGCGCCCCGCGATGTTGGAGAGAAAATTCGGCGTGCCGCAGGCGGCAATCTGCCGGATCATCGCAGCGTGGAAATGCGGCCGGGTAAAACGAAGCGTCAGCCTGCCCCGCGCAAAGACGGCAAAAGTGATGACCGCACAGAGGAACATGCCGGCACAGGTCGCCAGCGCCGCCCCCCACACGCCGAACCGGAAGATGTACAGAAACACAAATTCCAGCACCGCGCTGATGGCGGACATGAAGATGTTGAGCGCCATACTTCCCCGAATCTTGCCGCTGATGCGCAGAAAGTTGTCCATCGCGAAGACGATGGTCGTCACCGGGGAGCAGAGCGCGTAGACCCGCATGTACTCGGCGGCCAGCCGGGCGAGCTCTCCCTCCGCGCCCATCAGGCGCATCAGGCCGGGAGCCGCAGCATAAAGCGCCGCGCCGATGACCGCGCCGGTTCCCACAATCAAAATACAGGCGCAGGTGAAGATATTGTTGGCTTCCTCCTCCTGTTTCCGGCCCAGGCTGATGGCAATGGGAACCGCTGCTCCCACGCCGATGAGATCAGCCAGTGAAAAATTGATAATCACAAAGGGAAAGGCCAGGTTCAGCGCGGCGAAAGCCGTCTCCCCCAGAAACTGTCCCACAAACACGCCGTCCAGAAGACCGTACAGCGAAGAGGCCAGCATACTGATTGCCCCCGGTATCGCAGCCAGGAAGAACAGTCGAACCGGCGGCGTCTGGGCAAATAATTTGTTTTCCATGATCCACACTCCTCCGATAAAACTCAGGAAAATTTGGGCGTTAGCATGTACTATAACACGAATTCTACCGAATGTCAAGTGAAGATTCCGCAGGAAAAAGCGGGGGCGAAATACTTCGCCCCCGCCGGGTGCTGTGCTTTTGATGGAGAAAAACGGCCGCAGCTCAGCGCGCGTCCCCGCACCAGAGACACCGCCTGGAAAAACAGCGCTTCCAGAGCCAGACGCACACCGCGACGCAGAGAACGCCAAAAATCAGGTAGCGGATCCCGCTGCCGTAGATCAGCTGGACAAAGAAGGCGTCCTCCGGCAGCAGCAGGCTGGGCAGCGAGGCCAGATTAAAGCCCAGATGGGCCAGGATGGAGATGCTGAGCGTCCCCGTCCGCCGCACCATGACGGCAAAGCAGAATCCCATCGCAAAGGCGTAGCAGACCCAGACCGGATGCAGGTGCGCTGCCCCGAACAGGAGCGCTGAAGCGGCGGCCGCGAGCCACGCCGGCATTGCCTCCTGGAAGGAACGGCAGATCATCCCGCGGAAAATGAGTTCCTCTCCCACCGGTGCCAGCAGCACAATGGCGAGAATGGACAGCAGCGACTGTTCGGGATTATAGGCCGCGGCCGACTGCTCCGCGTAGCTTGCAAGCCAGCCTGCGGGCAGAAAATTCATGAGAAAGCTGACTGCGCCGTTGCCGAACAGGCCCAGCGCAAAGGCTGCCGCGTGGACGGAAACCGGCGCCTCCCGCGGGGCAAGCCCCACAGAACTCCGCAGGCTGCCGCCGCGCAGCGCATACAGGCCGAGCAGAATCAGCGCGGTGAGAATGGTCGAAAACGTCTCCAGAAAGAGGAGAATCCCATCCAGATGCCCGGGCAGGAAAAGCTGCGCAAGGATCCACAGCGCGGCCGGCAGCAACAGAAACACGCAGTAAATCCCCAGCCCGCGCAGGACGGCAAGCACCTTTTTCATCGCTCAGCCCCCGATCAGGCGGAGAATCGCGCCGCTTCCGGCCGGCAGCCGGACGGCGTTCTCCAAAAGCTCCGCCCCGCCGATCCCAAGCAGCAGCTCCGCCTTTTCCGGCAGGGCAATGGTCCGGACGCTGTCCGCGGCGCAAACCGCCGTCACCAGTTCGCCGCGCCGGTAAGCCACAGCCCCCTCCGCGGCGGACAGAAATTCCAGGTCTGCCGTCATGGCCTTCGCGTATTTGCGCCGGAGCTGTCCCAGGCGCTTAAAGAAATTCAGCAGCTCCCTGTCCTCCTGCCCCCAGGGGTAGCAGCGCCGGTTCCAGGGGTCGCGGAATCCGGTGAGGCCGGCCTCGTCTCCGTAGTAGAGGCTCGGGTAGCCGGGGAGGGTGTACTGAATCAGGGAGGCGAGCATCAATCCTTTCCCGCCGCGGGCGAGTTCCTCCCCGGTCGGCTGGTAGTTGCCCTGCTCCAGCGCATCCACCTGCCGCTGTACGCCCAGAACGGTGCGGGCGCGGGGGGAGTCGTGGGTGGAAATGGGGTTCATCAGGCAGCGGATGGCCGGCCGGGGATAGTGATCCAGCAGTTCGAGGATCCGCCTGCGGAACAGCCGGGCGTCTCCGCCCGACACGAAATCGAGGACCGCCGTCCGCCAGGGGTAGTTCATGACGCTGTCCAGCTGGGCGCCCAGCAGGTAGGAGCGGCGCCTGCCGTAGCTTTCCTTGTTGGAGGCGTCTTCCCAGACCTCGCCCAGAATGTAGGCGTTGGGGGAGATCTGCTTGACCCGGCGCCGGATTTCTTCGAGAAAGCTGTCCGGCAGCTCATCGGCGACGTCCAGCCGCCAGCCGGAAGCCCCGCGCTTCATCCAGTAGTGGAGGACTCCGTCCTGTCCACAGATAAACTCGCGGTAGGAGGGCTCCTCCTCATTGACATTGGGCATGGTGGTGAATCCCCACCAGCAGTCGTATTTGGTGCGTTCCGGATTTTCAAAACGGTACCACGGCGCGTAAGGGGAGTCCGGCGACTGCCAGGCGCCGAGATCGGGATAGTGCCCGTCCCGGTTGAAATAGCGGCTGTCCGAGCCGGTGTGGGAAAAGACCCCGTCGAGGATCACGCGGATGCCGCGCTTGGACGCCTGCTGGCAGAGGCGCCGGAAATCCTCCTCGGTGCCCAGATAGGGGTCGACCGCCTTGTAGTCCCCGGTGTTGTAGCGGTGGTTGGACGCTGATTCGAAGATCGGATTCAGGTAGAGAATGGTCACGCCCAGCATCACGAGGTAGTCCAGCTTTTCGGTAATTCCCTTCAGATTGCCGCCGAAAAAGTCGTTGGCCTGATAGTTGGGGACATCCGCCTTAAAGAGCGGCCGGCCGTACCAGTCGCGGTGCAGGCTCCGGCTTCCCCGCGTGGCCGGAAGAGGCGTCTTGCCGCTGCGGCGGAAGCGGTCCGGAAAAATCTGGTACATGATTCCCGTCTCCAGCCCGGGCGGCGTGGCATAGGCCGGATCGTAGACGGTGAGCTGCCACTCCGGCAGGAAGTCCCGAATGACCGCGCGCGCCTCCTCATCCTTTCCGACAAATAAAATTCCCCAGTCCGCCTCGATTTCAAAGCGGTAAAAATAAAGCCCCCTCTTTTCGACGGAAAACTCCCCCGCATATATGGTAAACTCAGGGGTGGAATCGGATTTTTCAAGACGGACGGTCCTCGCACAGTCCTCTCCGTCCGGACGCAGCTTCATGCAGACCGAACGGGCCTGGAATCCCTTTTCAATATAAAAGCAGAGCCGGACCTTCTCCCCCTCGGACACCGCGCCGAACGGCGTTTTGCAGGAAAGGTCCCATGCATCATAGTAAATAACTGGAAGCACTTTTCATTCTCCTTTGCGGGTCGCCCCGATTGCAGCTCCGGCCGGACAGGCCCGCCGCTGTTTCTCTGTTTCTTTTTATTATACAATGGAATGGCGGGAATGTACACCGGTTTCCGAAAATTTTCACATATCCATATCGCACAAAAAAGAAGGAAATGTTTCTACACAAAATCCGCGCCTTTTTCATAGTCCATTATTTACAAAAAGAAAACCATGTGATATACTGTAATTGTAGCAATTACCAACATTCCAGAGATCAAAAAACACGTCAAAAAGGCAAAAACAGACCAATAAAATATAGACATTTTCCCATAAAATTCCTGTATTTTCAGCGTTGGGGCTGATTTACGATTTTTTTACGCAGTGACGTTTGGAAAAAATGCTGATTTTTTTGCAGAACAGCGACCCGCTGCTGATGCGCGTTCTGTCCGGCTATGGTCATTTTGCACAGCACGTCAGATTGGAGGCAGGCTTTTATGCCTTTTGAATTGGAATCATGGCGGCAGGGACGCTCTACCGATGGGTTTCGTTATTTCGGCTGCCACATGGAGCAGTACGAGACTGTTTTCCGCCTCTGGGCGCCCGGCGCAAGGGCGGTCAGCGTCGCAGGCCCCTTTACCGGGTGGCAGTCCGGCATCTACCAGGCCAGAGAAATTGAACCGGGTGTCTTTGAGTGCCGCACTGCCGGACTTTACGAATATATTCCATACAAATTCGTCATTACCGCAGAGGACGGACGGCAGTTCTTCAAATCCGACCCCTTCGCCTTTCACGCTGAGACGCCGCCCGGCAACGCTTCCAAGCTCTACGATCCCTTCCGGTACGAGTGGAGCGACGCCAAATGGATGGGCAAGCGCTGCGCCGAAGGCCAGCCGCTGAGCATCTACCAGATCCACGCCGGGTCCTTCCGCACCTATGCGGGGGGAGAGCCGCTCAATTACCGCAAGCTGGGGGAGGAGCTCACACCCTACCTGAAAACGCTCGGCTGCACCCATCTGGGGCTGATGCCATTGCTTGAACACATGCGGGAGGACCTGCCCCGCTGCGGGACTACCGGATTTTTTGCCCTCACCTCCCGCTACGGCGTTCCGCGGGACTTCTGCCGGATGGTGGAGCAGCTGCATCTGGCGGACATCGGGGTCACAATGGATGTCGACCTGCTCGGCTTCCCGTTTGATGATTTCGGCCTCTCCGAGTTCACCGGCCAGCCATATTGGGAGTCGGAAACCGGGCCGGACGGCTGCTACTTTGACCTGGAAAAGCCCGCGGTGCGCAGCTTTCTCCTGTCCTCCGCCGCCTTCCTGCTGGAGGTTTTCCACCTCGACGGCCTGCGGCTCCTGCGTGCTTCCGAAATCGCGGCCCGTCCGGGCGGCGCCGGCTTCCTTCGCGACTTTATCCGGACGCTGCGGGAAAAATTCCCCGCCGTCCTCTTCATTGGAGACGCAGAGGGCTTCGGCTTTTCCCGCGTCTCCTCCAGCGGCGACATCCGCACCCTTCTGCGGCTGGCCATGGGGGAAGACCTCCCTCTTCCCGCGCCCCGCGCCGGACTTCTCCAGCAGATCGACCTCGACGTGACCGGACGGGAGACGCTGATTACCCGGATGCCGGGCAGCTATGAGGAGAAATTCGCCAGGCTGCGCGCAATTATCGCCTGCTACCGGGCCCTGCCGGGCGCCAAGTTCTCCTTTATGGGCAACGAGTTCGCGCAGTTTTCCGTCTGGTCCCCCGACCGGGAACTGGACTGGGTCCTGCTGGATTACGAAATGCACCGCAAATTTCTCGCAATGGTCTGCCGGACCAGCGATTTTTACCGAAAAACCGCCGCTATCTGGGAAGAAAGCGACTTTCCGGCGCGGTATGAGCTGATCGACCCGGCCGGACATCCCGGCGTGCGGGGATTTATCCGCCGGGATGAGGCGGGCAGCCAGATCATCGTGCTGTGCAACTTCACCAGGCAGCCGGTTTCTCCCTTTGTGCTGGGGGTGGACAAGCGCGGAAAGTATGCGGAGCTCTTCAGCTCAGACGAGATTCAGTACGGGGGAGAAGGCCGCAGCTGCAACGTCAATTTCGCCAAGCTCCGGCCGGCCGGCGGAAAGCCCTACTGCATCGAGGCGGAGCTGCCGCCTCTGACCACCGTTTATCTCTACAAGTCGGCCGGCACCCCGCCGGCAAAGCGCCGCAAATCCTGATTTTGTCGTTCCACAAACCCATTACTATAAACGAGGTGTACCATCATGAAACAGCAAAAAGAAATGATCACCATGCTTCTGGCAGGCGGACAGGGCAGCCGTCTGTACGTCCTCACAAAAGAGGTCGCCAAGCCCGCTGTTCCGTTCGGCGGCAAGTACCGCATCATTGACTTTCCGCTCTCCAACTGCACCAATTCCGGCATCGACACCGTCGGCGTCCTCACCCAGTACCGTCCGCTCGAGCTGAACTCCTACATCGGCAACGGCCAGCCCTGGGACCTCGACCGGATGTACGGCGGCGTCTACATCCTCCCTCCCTACGCGACCGACAAGGAGAGCGAGTGGTACAAAGGCACTGCCAACGCCATCTACCAGAATATCAACTTCATCGACCGCTATAACCCTGAAAACGTCCTCATTCTCTCCGGCGACCACATCTACAAGATGGACTACGCCAAAATGCTCGCCTACCACAAAGAGAAAGAGGCCGACGCCACCATCGCCGTTCTGGATGTCTCCCTGGAGGAAGCCTCCCGCTTCGGCATCATGAACACCAACGAGGACGGCTCCATCTATGAGTTCGAAGAGAAGCCCAAGCACCCCAAATCCACCAAAGCCTCGATGGGTATTTACATCTTCAACTGGAAAAAACTCCGCCAGTATCTCATCGACGACGAAAATACCCCCGGCAGTGCCAACGACTTCGGCAAGAATATCATTCCCAACATGCTTGCAAACCATGAGCGGATGTTTGCCTATCAGTTCGACGGCTACTGGAAGGACGTCGGAACCATCGAGAGCCTCTGGGAAGCCAATATGGACCTCTTAAACCCCAAATCCGGCCTCGACCTGGACAGCGACTGGCGTATCTTCTCCCGCAATGAGCCCCATCCGCCGCACTTTGTCGGCGATAAGGCCCAGATCGCCGAGTCCATCGTCTCTGAAGGCTGCGACATCAACGGCAAGCTGTGGTACACCGTCCTCTTCTCCGGCGTCACCGTCGAGGAGGGCGCGGAACTGAACTCCGCCGTCGTCATGAGCAACAGCGTCATCCAGAAGGGCGCCACGGTCAAATACGCCATCATTGCGGAGGACGCGGTCATCGAAGAGGGCGCGGTCGTCGGCGACGACCCCTGCAACTGCTCCGATCCCTCCGAGTGGGGCATTGCCGTCGTCGGACGCGGCGCCGTCGTCAAGAAAGGGCAGGTCGTCCGCCCCAAGGAAATGATCGAGCCCGGCCAGGTCCGCTGACCTTCCCGCCCCCTGCATTTTTGACCACAATATAGATGGAGGTACATTTGCTATGACTTCAAAAACCATGTGTATTCTGTTTTCCGAGAGCTATGGGACCGCGCCCGAGGCGCTTTCCGCGCAGCGCACCCTCGCCACCGTCCCCTTCGCGGGCCGTTACCGTCTGATCGACTTTGTTCTCTCCTCGCTGGTGCAGGCGCGCATCCGCGATATCGATGTCATCACCAAGGAGCACTATGGTTCTCTGACTGACCACCTCGGCTGGGGCAAGGACTGGGATCTTGACCGCAAAAACGGCGGCCTGCGGATTCTCACCCCCTTCACCAAGAGCGAATCGGCCAACACCCGCAACCGCAGCAAAATCGAGGCGCTCCTTTCGGTCAAGCGCTTTATCGAGCGCTCGGACATGAAGTATGTCATCCTCTCGGACACCAACCTGGTCATGCACATTGACTTTGAAAAGATGCTCGCCTATCACGCGGACAGCGGCGCCGATATCACGATGCTCTACCAGACCAAGGTCTGGCCCAACCACACCGGCTGCGTCATCGACGTTGATGAATCCGGACACGTCATCGACGCCTATTTTTCCAACACCAAGCATGAAGAGCCGCAGAATGCCGCCTTTGGCGTCTATGTCATCAACAAGGATCTGCTGGTTTCCCTCCTCGACCGCGCCTATACCTTCGGATGGGTCGATTTCGAACGCGATTTCATCACCAAAAACATCGACAAGCTCAAGATCTTCGGCTTTGCCCATCAGGGCTTCTCTGCGGTCATCGACACTGTCGAGGATTACTATGACGCCAGCATGAAGATGCTCGAGCCGGGCATCCGCCACGAAATGCTCTTCCAGGACGACATTCCTCTGCTGACCCGGGTGAAAAACTCCGTCCCCACCATCTACGGCTTCAACGGCAAGGTCTGCAACTCCCTCATCGCCGACGGCTGCAAGATCGACGGCGAGGTCAACAACTGCATCATCTTCCGCGATGTTGAAATCGAAAAAGGCGCACTGCTCAACAACTGCATCATCATGCAGAGCACTATCGTCCGCGCCGGCGCACGCTTAAACTGCGTCATCACCGACAAAGAGGTCATTATCGGCAAGGAACACACCCTCTCCGGACGTCCCAACTATCCCTACGTTGTTGCGAAGGGTCAGAATGTCTAACCCACTCCCCGCCGGGCCGGCACGCGCCGTCCCGGCAGGATTTTACCGACGGAAAGGAAGGATGGTTTGTTATGAAAATTCTGTTTGCAGCCAGTGAGGCGCTCCCCTTTATCAAGGTCGGCGGCCTGGGCGACGTCATGGGCGCCCTCCCCAAGGAACTGGTTAAAAAAGGGATCGACGCCCGCGTGGTCATCCCGATGTACTCCACCATGTCCCAGAAGATGCGCGACCAGTGCAAATTCCTGAAATACTTCTACTTCTCCCTCGGCTGGCGTTCCTGCTACTGCGGTATCTTTACCGCCCAGGCGGACGGCGTCACCTACTACCTCATCGACAACGAGCAGTACTTCAAGCGCGGCGGCACCTACGGCGAATTTGACGACGCCGAGCGCTTCGCCTTCTTCTCCAAGGCGGTGCTGGAGATTCTGCCGCAGATCGAATTCTTCCCGGATATTATCCACGCCAATGACTGGCACACCGCTCTCGTCCCCGTCTATCTCGACACCCAGTTCCGCCAGGTGTCCGGATATGAGTCGATCAAGACGGTCTTCTCCATTCACAACATCGAGTTTCAGGGGAAATACGGCATGGATATCCTCGAGTCCATCTTCGGTATTCAGCCCGCCAACCGCTCGCTGGTCGAGTTTGACGGCTGCATCAACCTGATGAAAGGCGCCATCGAGTGTTCCAACGTCGTCACCACCGTTTCCCGCACCTACGCAAAGGAGATTCTGGACCCCTACTTCTCCTTTGGGCTGCACCCCATCCTCGAGGCGCGCCAGTATAAGGTCCACGGCATCGTCAACGGCATCGACACTGAGGTCTTCAATCCGGAAACCGACCCGAATATCAAGACCAATTACTCCATCAAGACCCGCGGCAGCAAGCGCTTTGACAAGAAAGCCCTCCAGCAGGAGGTCGGGCTGCCCGAACTCTCCGATGTGCCCCTGCTCGGTCTGGTCACCCGCCTGACTCCCCAGAAGGGCATTGACCTCTTTGAGCCGATCATGGCCGAGCTGATGGAGATGAACGTGCAGGTCGTCGTTCTGGGCAACGGCTACGCCGACTACGAGAACTACTTCAAATACTGCGACTACACCTATCACGACAAGTTCCGCGCCATCATCAAGTTCTCCGCCTCCCTCGCGCAGCGCATCTACGCGGGCGCGGATATCTTCCTGATGCCCTCCAAGTCGGAACCCTGCGGTCTGGCGCAGATGATCGCCATGCGGTACGGCACCATCCCGGTTGTCCACGCGGTCGGCGGCCTGAAGGACACGGTCGTCCCCTTTGACGCTGAAACCGGCAAGGGCAACGGCGTGAATTTCCAGTCCTTTAACGCGACCGACATGCTTGACGCCATCAAACGCGCGATCGCCATCTGGCAGAATAAGGAGCAGCGCAAGACAATCATGAGCAACGCCATGTCCGGCGACTATTCCTGGAAGGCGTCTGCCGAAGAATACTGCAAGCTGTACGAATCGCTCTGATCCCACCCGTGGAAAACCCCCGGCTTGGCGCAAAAGCCGGGGGTTTTCTGTGCCGCAGACACTGTACTTCTCCCCCGCACAGAAAATTGTATGGATGTTTTCCAAAAAACTGGTTTCCCCGGCGGATTTCTCGGCGGTTTGCCCGCTTGTAATTCCGGCGCAAACATAGTAAAATGGAAAGAGGTACCGCGCAGCCGCATCTCTTTTTCCGGCAAATTTTCCGACCGGGCTGAGCGCGGGATTTTCATATATTTTATTTTATCATTATATCAGAAAGGGGATTTTTATGAATCCATCCGCCTCCACGCTGAAGGACGAACTGATTCAGACGCTGAAGACCAATTACGGCTATTCCCCCGAGGAAGCCACCGACCGGCAGATGTATGGCACCATTCTGACCGTCGTGCAGTCCCACCTGACCCGCAAACGCGCCGATTACCTCGATTCCCTCAAAAAGAACGACAAGAAACGCATCTACTATATGTCGATGGAATTTCTGGTCGGACGTTCCCTGAAAAACAACCTCTACAACCTGAACATGCAGGCCGAGATGGCGCAGGCCGTCTCCGAGCTGGGCTTTGATCTGGATGTCATCTACGAGATGGAGCCGGATCCCGGCCTCGGCAACGGCGGTCTGGGGCGCCTCGCGAGCTGCTTTATGGACGGCGCCACCACCCTGGGCTACCCCATGACCGGTTTTTCCATCCGCTACGAATTCGGCATTTTCAAGCAGCAGATCGTCGACGGCTGGCAGGTCGAATACCCGGATAACTGGCTGGAAATGGGCGGCTACTGGCTGACCCCCCGCGTGGACGAGGCGATGGAGGTCCACTTCGACGGGCACGTCGAGGAGCGCTGGGGCGAGCGCGGCCTGACGACCATTCACCGCGACTACTACACCGTTCGCGCCGTGCCCTACGACCTGATGATCTCCGGCAAGGACAGCGACACCGTCAACTGCCTGCGCCTGTGGCGGGCGGAAGCTCCTTCCAGCAAGAGCTTTGACATGTACACCTTCTCCCGCGGCGAGTACGTCCGGGCGATTGAGGAGGACGCCAAGGCGGAGGCGATTTCCAAGGTCCTCTATCCTGCCGACGACCACATCGAGGGCAAGCGCCTGCGCCTGAAGCAGCAGTATTTCTTCGTCAGCGCCTCCCTCCAGACCATCATTCGGGACCACCTGCGCAATCACGCCTCTCTGGACAGCCTGCCGGAGCACGCTGTCATCCACATCAACGACACCCATCCCGCCCTCTGTGTGCCGGAGCTTATGCGCATTCTTCTCGACGAGTGCGGCTATGAGTGGGAAAACGCCTGGGAGATCACCTGCCGGACGCTGGCCTACACCAACCACACCGTCATGAGCGAGGCGCTCGAACGGTGGGATCTCAACCTGTTCCGCCAGCATCTGCCCCGCATTACCAAGATTATCGAGGAAATTGACCGCCGCTTCTGCAAGGACGTCTTTGAATTCCACCCCGAAAAGCGCGGCCAGCTTTCCTCCATGGCGATTATCGGCGACGGACAGGTCCGGATGGCCAATCTCTGCGTCATTGCCTGCTTCTCGGTCAACGGTGTTTCCAAGCTGCATTCCGACATCCTCAAGCAGGATCTGTTCAAGGACTACCACGACATCTTCCCCGGCAAGCTGACCAATGTCACCAACGGCATCGCCGCCCGGCGCTGGCTCTGCCAGGGCAACCCCCTCCTCACCGACTTCATCACCGAGCTGATCGGCAACGGCTTTGTTCACGATTTAAACCAGCTGGAAAAGCTGAAAGACTTCGCCGACGACCGCCAGGTTCTCCGCCGGCTGGCCGCCATCAAGCTGGAAAACAAAAAGCTGCTGGCCAAGTATATTTCCACCGCCAACGGCATCAACATCGACCCGTCCTCCCTGTTTGACGTCCAGGTCAAGCGGCTGCACGAGTACAAGCGGCAGCTCATGAACGCGCTGCACATCTGCCACCTGTATCTTCAGATCAAGCAGCACGGCCTCGTCATCGAACCCAGAACCTTTATCTTCGGCGCCAAAGCGTCCCCCGGATACTATATGGCCAAGGAGATCATCCGCTTTATCTGCGCGCTGGGCGACCTTATCAACCGCGACCCCGCCACCAGAGGAATGCTCAAGGTGATTTTCCTCGCCGACTACAAGGTTTCGCTGGCGGAAAAGATCTACCCCGCTTCCGAAATCAGCGAGCAGATCTCCCAGGCCGGCAAGGAAGCCGCCGGCACCGGCAACATGAAAATGATGCTCAACGGCGCGATCACGCTGGGCACCATGGACGGCGCAAACATCGAGATCTACGACGCGGTCGGCCCGGAGAACATCTTCATCTTCGGCATGAACACCGAGGAAGTCAACCGCACCCGGGACAACGGCTACAGCCCCCGCGCCATCTACGACTCCAACCCCTACGTCCGCGAGGTGCTGGATTTTGTCCGCGGCGGCGGCCTGGATGGCAAGAATTTCGACTCCATCATCCAGTACCTGCTCAACAACGACACCTATATGTCGCTGGCTGATTTCGAGAGCTACCGCCTTGCGCAGGCCAGGGTCAACGAGGCATACCGCTCTCCCGAGCAGTGGAACAGCGTCTCCCTCAAAAATATTGCCAGCGCGGGCGTCTTCTCCGCTGACCGCTCTATCGAGGAGTACGTCCACAACATCTGGTACAAGTAAGCGGTTTTCCGCCAGAACGGCATTGCGGCAGAGAAACTGCATCCTCCACATTGTTGTAAAACGATGTGGGGGATTTTTTCTGCAAAATCCCAACCGCCCTGTTCCCATCCCGGGAATTGGAGGAAAAACAGGCTCCGGCGCGGCCGCTGTTGAATTCGCCGGCGGGAGGTGGTATACTGGTGGCAGAGAGGGGTGATGAATATGGACAGAGAAGCGGAACAGTTCCTGATTCGAGCCAAAAGGGCGGCCTGCCTGGACGCAGGCGGGGTATCCGGCAGCCAGCAGGATGCCGGCGGGCGGTTTCGCTATACCAGCACCCATTTTGGAACGGAGCAGTTTGCGGGTCAGGAAATCCTTTTGGAGGAAGAACGCCCGATTTGGGCAGTAAATTTCCTGGGCAGAACCGCCGGACAGGGATTCCCGGCGGAATTTCTGCGGGAGGCGCTGCTGGCGGGATGCCAGCACTTTCCCTATCGCGGGGCGGAGCGGTACGAAAAAGGGGAGTGGGTCTACACCTGTGCCGTCAGAGGAGAACAGGACTGGTTCTATGGATACGAGGAGATCCGGCATCAGGGACACAGAGTGTACGAGTGCGCCTTTCATGGCGGAGAAATTCGATAAGAAACATGCGCCCGGCGTAAAATCGGGCGCATGTCTGTCCTCCTGCGCCGTATTCTCGCGAATTTTTTCTCACCGTTCTCCCGGCTTGCGTTTTCCGAGCAAATGAAATATAATGAAAATGTTGCCGGAAGCGGAGGTATGGACTGCATGACACACAGAGAAACAGGTGGGCGTTTCCTCCCGGCAAGTCCATGATGACGGTGTCGGGGGAGGGATTCCCGGCGCTGTGAAGAGGGCCGGGGGTTGGCTGACACCCAAAATTTCCGCAAAGCCGCCTGCTGGCAGAACGAAGGGAAGGAAGTCGCAAAATGAGCCGGATTTTACTTTTAGAAGATGATGAGGCGCTGGGGCGCGGCATCGGTATGGCGCTTGAAACGCCGGATTGTACCGTCACCCACTGCGGCACACGCCTCCAGGCGGCAGATATTTTGCAGCGCATGGTTTTTGACCTGCTGATTTTTGACATCAACCTGCCGGACGGCAGCGGGCTGGAACTGCTGCGGACACTGCGGCGGAACGGCAGCCTTACGCCTGCCATTCTGCTTACGGCCAATGACCTGGAACTGGATGAAGTCACCGGTCTGGAAGCCGGGGCGGACGACTACATCACAAAACCCTTTTCTCTGGCGGTGCTCCGGGCGAGAGTAAACGCCCAGCTGCGGCGCTCTGCGCCCGTCAATCAGGACCGGGTCGAACTGAGCGGGTTTGTTTTTGATTTCGCGCGGCTGGAGTTTTTCAAAGACGGGGTCCTCATCGACCTCTCCAGGACGGAACAGCGGCTGCTGCGCCTGCTGGTGGAGAACCATGGCCGCACCCTGCCCAGAGAGCTGCTGCTGGAAAAGGTGTGGGACGGCGGTGAGTTTGTGGACGAGAACGCTTTGTCGGTGGCAGTGCGGCGGCTCCGCGCCAAATTGGGGAACGCCCCGATCAAGACTGTGTACGGGGTGGGCTACACCTGGGAGGTGGGCAAATGACCGCCGCGGCGTGGGCTTTTCTGGCCCTGGCTGCTGTGTGCGCTGCTTTCGGCCTGTGGCAGTGGGCCGCCCGGCGGCGCACCCTTCGGCGGCTGAACGGTATGCTGGACCGGGCCATCGCCGGGGGGTTCGCCGAGGACCGGTTCGACGAGACCGAGCTGTCTGCCCTGGAGGGAAAGCTGGCCCGCTTCCTCCGCGGCTCCGCCCATGTGCAAAAAACGGTGGAAAGAGAGCAGGCGGCGGTAAAGGCGCTGATCGCCGATATCTCTCACCAGACGCGCACCCCCATCTCCAATCTGCTTTTGTATGGTTCGCTTTTATCGGAAAGCAGTTTGCCGCCGCAGCAGCAGGAACAGGCCCGCGCAATTATGATTCAGGGGGAAAAATTATCTTTTCTCATTCAGACCCTGGTGAAGGCTTCCAGACTGGAAACAGGGATCGTGGTTCCGTCTCCGTCCCGCCACCGGGTGGACGCATTGTTGGAAGAAGCTGCCGGGCAGGAGGAACAGGCGGCGCAGAAAAAAGAGATCACGCTGCGGGTGATTCCCTTTGACGGCTCAGCGGCCTTTGATCCCCGGTGGACCGGCGAAGCCCTCGGCAATGTGGTAAACAATGCGGTAAAGTACACGCCTGCCGGCGGAACCGTGACGATCTGTGCCCAAATGCTGGATGGATTTTGCCGGGTAGACGTAACAGACTCCGGCCCCGGCATTCCGGAAGGAGAACAGGGCGAGATCTTTAACCGCTTCTATCGGGGAGTGGGAACACGCGCCGCCGGGGGACTGGGGCTTGGGCTTTATCTGGCCAGGGAAATTTTAACCCTTCAAGGCGGTTATATCAAAGTATCCTCTTCTCCCGGAAAGGGGAGCACCTTTTCGCTGTATCTTCCGCGAGAGGCGAACCGGATATGAAATCTTTCAACTCTGTTAGATTTGAGAAAGGCGCGGGAAAGAATGTTGTGGTAAAGTCTGTATTGTCAGAAGACAATGCAGACTTTTTTTCGGAGGAATACACGATGAATATTTTGGAAACCAGGAACTTAAAGAAATATTACGGAAAGGGCGACACGCTGGTGAAAGCTCTGGACGGGGTGGACCTCACTGTGGAGGATGGGGAGTTCGCAGCGATCGTGGGAACCTCCGGCTCCGGCAAATCCACCCT
>CALXIG010000158.1 GCA_944388305.1 uncultured Clostridia bacterium | reverse complement strand
AGGCTCGAGGAGATGGCGGAGCTAAACGACTACAACGCCCACCTCATGGGGGAAGGGACCATCGTATACGCCCACTCGGAGGAGGACCGGCAGCGGTTTTTAGGGCTTCAGGCCCGCTTCCGCGCCCACCTCGCCGACCCGGCGTTCATGTATGGGAAAGCGCTCGAGCGGCTCGACACCGCCATGCGCCTTTACCAGCAGGGCCTCTTTGAGGAAAATCCCGGCCGCGTCCGGATGTACGCCGGTTATGTGGCCGACTACCTCGCCCAGGCCATCGCCTGTGTAAACGGCAGCTATTTCCGCTACAGCCAGGTATCCCAGCTCGAGGAGCTTGCACGGATGCGGACGCCGGAGGGCTTCTGCGAGGCCTACGAGGCGCTCTACCGCGCAGACAGCGCCGGAGCGCTGCGCGCCCTGGCCGGGCGGATGGTGCGGCAGACCCGCACCTTCCTCGAGGAGAACTGCCCGCCCCGCCCGGAGAAAACGCCCGACTGGAGCGGACTCGCCGGCTGGTACCAGGAGCTTTCCTACACCTGGCTGCGCATCCGCTATTACTGCGCCCGAAACGATTTCCACCGCGCCTTCGCCTGGGGGATCTTCCTCCAGCAGGAACTCGACGTCGTGGCGGAGGAATTCGGCTTTCCCCCCATCGACCTGCTCTCCCGCTACGACCCGGACAACCTGCCCGCCTTCGCGGCATGGTCGGACGAAACCGAGCGGCAGATCCGCGCCATCCTTGCCAGGCATGGGGCGAAGATCGCCGAATACGCCGATTTTGCGGAATTCGCGCGGGAAAATCCCTAAAAGCGGGGTGACGCCGTGAAATACCGCAACGCGGCGGAGTTCCTGCCCGACCGCCTGCTCCGGGAGCTCCAGAAATACGCACCCGGGGAGATGGTCTACATCCCCTCCCCGCAGGCGCGCAAAAGCTGGGGCGAAAATTCCGGTGCCCGGCGCTTTTACACCCAGCGCAACGAAGAAATCCGCCTCAAATACGAACAGGGCGTCCCCATCCCCGCCCTCGCGGAGGAATACGCCCTCTCCCTCGAAACCATCCGCCGGATTTTGTACCGGTGAGGCCGAAATGACGCGAAACTCCCCCGCCTCTTCTCCAATGGAGTGGGCGGGGGAGTTTTCCCGTGTTACCCGTTCTTCTTCCGCACATAGGCCGCAAGCTTCCTGACGCCCAGCCCCGGCTTGTTGACCTGCCGCGCCCGGGCGATGGCGAAGCCGCCGTCCTCCACCCCGTCGGTGATGGTCGAGCCCGCCGCAATGAAAGCCTGCTCCCCCACCTCGACCGGGGCGATGAGGTTTGCGTTGCAGCCGATAAAGGCATAATCCCCGATCCGGCACCGGTGCTTATGCTCCCCGTCGTAGTTGACGGTCACGCAGCCGCAGCCGAAATTCACACAGCGCCCGACGTCGCTGTCCCCCACATAGGTCAGGTGGGCAACCGCCGTCCCCTCCCCGATGACCGAGTTTTTGATCTCTACAAAATTTCCCGCGTGGACCCGGTCCCCGAGCACCGATCCGGGGCGCAGGTGGGCAAACGGCCCAATCGAGACGCCGCTGCCGATCTTCGACTGAAAGCACTCGGAAGAGCGGATGACCGTCCGGTCCCCGACCACGCAGTCTTCCAGCACCGTCCCGCCGGTCAGCACGCAGTCTCTTCCAACCGACGTGTTCCCCCGCAGCGTGACGTTCGGGGAGATCCGGGTCCCCGTTCCTATGACAACGTCCTCCTCAATGACGACCCCGCCGGTCCCTTCAAAAATCACCCCGTTTTTCAGGTGCTTTTCCAGAACGGCCAGCCGCTTCTCCTCGATCTCTCTCAACGCTTCCGTCATCTTCAACCCCTCCTTCTCGCGGCCCATGCCGCTGCCAAAGATGTATGTGCAAACCTCCTTTATCATACCTGTTTTCCCCGATTTTGTAAACCCCCCAAATTTGCAGAAAGCCGAAATTCCGCGCCGTCTTCATAATTTTTGCCCGCTTTGTAAACCGCCTTTGCCTTCCGCCTCCAAAATCTGGTTATTTTTGATGAAATGCAATTTTTTTCAAAAATCCTATGGTAAAAATCAGCGGAATTTGCTATAATAGAAAAGAAAGCACACAGCCCTGACACGCCCATCTCTCTTTTGCAGAAAAAGGGACTTGCCGGTGTGCTCTTTTGTGTCACAACGAGGCGTCAGGGCGCGTCAGCATCGTAGGAATGACGGAAATTCCGGACCAAGACCTCGCAACCGCAGCCGGGATTTTCCGCTATCCATAAAAATTACGGAGGTAGATTACCATGCAGAAGAAGTATGTTTACCTTTTCACCGAAGGTAACGGCAAAATGCGCGAGCTGCTTGGCGGCAAGGGCGCGAACCTCGCTGAAATGACCAATCTCGGTCTGCCGGTTCCGCAGGGCTTCACCATCTCCACCGAAGCCTGCACCCAGTACTACGAAGACGGCCGCAAAATTAACGATGAGATCCAGGCGGAGATCATGGAATACGTCGCCAAAATGGAAGAGATCACCGGCAAAAAGTTCGGCGATCACGAGAATCCCCTGCTCGTCTCGGTCCGTTCCGGCGCGCGCGCTTCCATGCCCGGCATGATGGACACCATCCTGAACCTCGGCCTGAACGAAGAAGTCGTCGAGGTTATGGCCGCCAAGTCCGGCAATCCCCGCTGGGCCTGGGACTGCTACAGAAGATTCATCCAGATGTACTCCGACGTCGTCATGGAAGTCGGCAAGAAGTACTTTGAGCAGCTCATCGACAAGATGAAAGAGGAGCGCGGCGTCACCCAGGACGTGGAGCTGACCGCCGAGGACCTCAAAGAGCTGGCCAATCAGTTCAAAGCCGAGAACAAGGAAAAGATCGGCGAGGACTTCCCCACCGACCCCAAGGAACAGCTGATGGGCGCCATCAAGGCCGTCTTCCGCTCCTGGGATAACCCCCGCGCCAACGTCTACCGCCGCGACAACGACATCCCCTACTCCTGGGGCACCGCTGTCAACGTTCAGATGATGGCCTTCGGCAACATGGGCGATACCTCCGGCACCGGCGTTGCCTTCACCCGCAACCCCGCCACCGGTGAGAAGGCCCTGTTCGGCGAGTTCCTGATGAACGCGCAGGGCGAAGACGTCGTCGCCGGCGTCCGCACCCCTCAGCCCATCTCCCAGCTCGCAGAAGTCATGCCCGAAGTTTACGAGCAGTTTGTCAACATCTGCCACATTCTCGAAAACCATTACCGCGACATGCAGGATATGGAGTTCACCATCGAGGACCGCAAGCTTTATATGCTCCAGACCCGCAACGGCAAGCGCACCGCTGCCGCCGCCCTCAAGATTGCCTGCGACCTCGTCGACGAAGGCATGATCTCCGACAAGGAAGCTGTCGCCATGATCGACCCCAAGAGCCTCGACGCGCTGCTGCACCCGCAGTTTGACGCCGCCGCCCTCAAAAAGGCTTCCCCCGTCGCCAAAGCGCTGGCTGCCTCTCCCGGAGCTGCCTGCGGCCGCATTGTCTTCACCGCTGAGGACGCCAAGGAATGGGCTGCCAGAGGCGAAAAGGTCGTCCTGGTCCGCCTGGAGACCTCTCCCGAGGACATCGAAGGCATGAAAGCCTCTCAGGGCATCCTGACCGTCCGCGGCGGTATGACCTCTCACGCCGCCGTTGTCGCCCGCGGCATGGGCACCTGCTGTGTCTCCGGCTGCTCCGCGATCAACATGGACGAGGAAAACAAGAAGTTTGAACTCGCCGGCAAGACCTACCACGAGGGCGATTATATCTCCATCGACGGCTCCACCGGCAACATCTACGACGGCATTATCCCCACTGTCGACGCCTCCATCGGCGGCGAATTCGGCCGCGTCATGGAATGGGCTGACAAGTACCGCCAGCTCCAGGTCCGCACCAACGCCGACACTCCTGCCGACGCGAAGAAAGCCCGCAGCCTGGGCGCGCAGGGCATCGGCCTGTGCCGCACCGAGCACATGTTCTTCGACGAGGACCGTATCCCCGCTATCCGCGAGATGATCTGCTCTGACACCGTCGAACAGCGCAAGGCCGCGCTCGCCAAGCTCGAACCCATGCAGCAGGGTGACTTTGAGGCCATGTACGAGGCGATGGAGGGACTGCCTGTCACCATCCGCTTCCTCGACCCGCCTCTGCACGAGTTCGTTCCCACCGAGGAAAAGGACATCGAGGCCCTCGCCAACACGATGGGCAAATCCGTTGCGGACATCAAGGCGATCATCGCCGGCCTGCACGAGTTCAACCCGATGATGGGCCACCGCGGCTGCCGTCTGGCTGTCACCTACCCCGAAATCGCCGAGATGCAGACTGAGGCCGTCATCAAGGCCGCCCTCAACGTCAAGGCCAAACACCCCGATTGGGACATCGTCCCCGAGATCATGATCCCGCTGGTCGGCGAGGAGAAAGAGCTCGCTTATGTCAAGAGCGTTGTCACCTCCACCGCTGACGCCATCATCAAAGAGGCCGGTTCCGACATGCACTACAAAGTCGGCACCATGATCGAGATTCCGAGAGCGGCTCTCACCGCCGACGAGATCGCCAAGGAGGCCGAGTTCTTCTCCTTCGGCACCAACGACCTCACCCAGATGACCTTCGGCTTCAGCCGCGACGACGCCGGCAAGTTCCTCGACGCCTACTACGACAGAAAGATCTATGAGAACGATCCTTTTGCCAAGCTCGATCAGAAGGGCGTCGGCAAGCTGATCAAGATGGCTGCCGATCTGGGCCGTCAGACCCGCCCCGACATCAAGCTGGGCATCTGCGGCGAGCATGGCGGCGACCCGTCCTCTGTGGAATTCTGCCACAACGCGGGCCTGACCTATGTCTCCTGCTCTCCCTTCCGCGTTCCGATCGCCCGTCTGGCTGCCGCTCAGGCCGCGATCAAGAACCCCCGTGCCTAATTCCCGCAAATAAACCGATCACCGCCGTTCCGGAACTCCGGGACGGCGGTTTTTTGTCAAAAGCAGCCGGCAAAAAGCGGTGTGCAGGAAAGTTTCCCTTCCTGCACACCGGAGCCGGTATTTCTTTTTGGAACGCGGACCGTGCGTATCAAGGCCCCCGATCTGCCGTCAGCTGCTACTCCCCCGCCTTCTCACAGCGCACTGTCAGGCGGGTCTGACCGCCCAGGGTGCAGGTGAAAAGGGAGAGGTCCCATTCCCCGGAAACCATGTCCCCGATGGCAGTGGACCGCAGCACCTGGATCTCGGCCACATCGTAGGCGAATACGTTCCCGTCCGCATCGGTAAAGGTCACCCGGTCGCCCGCTGCAAGGCGGCTGAGCGGCCCAAAATGGGTCCGGTAATTGTGCCCCGCGATGACAAAGCCGCTCTGGTAGGCCGTCCCCGCATAGCGGCAGGGGGCGGTTTTCAGCCCGGCATCGCTCCACTCGCTCATGACGGGAAGGGAGAGGTCCAGAACGGGGATCTCCAGCGTCCCAATGTACGCATCGCCGTCAATCTCCACGACGGGCATCTCCATATCGGGGTTGAGGATATAGTCGGGGATCTCCTGTTCATCCGGGTCGGGGGACGGCTCCGGCTTTTCCGTTGTGACCGGCATCTGTTCCAGCACCCGGCTGGCTGTTTCCCCGGCCCGCTGCTCGTCCCAGAGGTTATACCCGGTAAGAAGGAGGGCCGCCGCAATCAGCA